>JAQTUZ010000018.1 GCA_028707065.1 Patescibacteria group bacterium
TGTTAAAGATTGAGGTTACTATCAATGCAACGCGGATAATTCCGCCTGCGAGGCGGATACTCCCGTCAGCAGGCCGGAAGGCGCTCATTTTGCTTCCTCAACTCTTTGCTCCAACGCCTGTCAGCCGACTCCGGACGCGGGAGCCAGCTGCGCGGCCGGCGGTACGTTCGCGAAACCGGCCACCACCTGCAATACTAAAATTTGCGGCAATCCGCTCGCTTGCCTGCAATCGGACGGCAGCAGCCCATTCCCTTCAGCGAGCGGAGATACTTGCGGCTTCTGCTGCTGCAATCCCAAAGGAACCGGACAATGCGATTATTTGACTAAGAACAAACCTGATGCGACTTTGACTTTAAGCTGCGTGCCCGATGTCAGTCCTTGCAGCAGCAATATCGGCGCCCGCGGACTTTGTTGCGGCTGTCGAAATAACGAAGATTGCGACCCGGACAGTAAACCGGTGACGCAAGGCTGCGGCATGGATACTTGCTGCCGCGCCCGTCCCCGCGTAGTCGGCACAACACCGGCCCATGCCGCGACCGGTGTTTGCACCAATGCCGACATTATCGTAAGTTTTGATCAAAAAATGGATGCCGCCAGCTTTAAAGATAATTTTATTTTGATCGAGGAAAAGGAGCTCGGCGCCGAGTGTCCTGCCGGCACGACCAAAATCGGAGCGGTGAGCCGGACTTGGGAAAATAAAAATATCATCGTAAAAAGTTTTTATAAATTATGGGAGGCGGCGCGCCAGCATCTGACTTGGATCTTCGGCCGGGGAAGTTTGGCCGACAACATCAGTTATTGTTCGATCCCGGGCGCTGTTTTCAGCGCGCCAGAAGGGGATAATAAAACGATCCTTACTTTCCAGCCTTCAATCGTGCTTAATGCCGATACTGTTTATTACGCGGTGGCCAAAGGCGTGGCCGATCTGTCCACTACCACCGGCGCTGTTCTGAATTATTGGGGCATCGGCTTGAATGTCGGCGATTCAGGCAGTCCGGTTTCTAACGGCATCTCCTTTAACGGCAGCAGTTTCCAAAATTCCTATATTTGGTCGTTTAGGACCAAGCAAAGCAATGGTGAAGACGACGGCATTTGCGCCATTGCCCGGGCGAGCATTTTCCCCGATTCTTATCTTATTCATGTGATGAGCAATGATTTAAACGAAAATGACGATAATCCCGGCGCCAAGACTTTCGATACGGCTGATGATGTTGATAAAGCTTTTCTGGCCAGCGTTTATTCCGGCGACGATCAGCTTTTGCATCCGGTTAGCGGGTATTCCTGGATTTGGAATTGGCAAAACAGCAATAGCAACGCGGCCAGGATCATCAACAACGAAAACGGCGCCGATAAGCCTTATGCGGCCGCTTCTTCTTCCCAATTGGTCCGGGCGGTGGCCGGAGTGGTGGATGATAAAACACAACTATTGGCCAAAGTGAGCCTGACTGATTTTAAAATTTTTACGGATATGAACGTTGCGGCCCCGGGCCGGAACGCTTCCAGCACCGCCGATGTTTACGTCTTCATCTGCACCACCACTTGGCCGAATAAGCAAGCTGACGGAACTTGGCGGCCTTGGCGCGATACTTTGGATGCCGTGTTGGGCGGCGGTTGTATGAAGGCGCCAAACTCTCCCAATTCAGTTTGCAGTCCGATGAATTATGAATTGTATTATTGCCGGGATACCAAAAATGCCGCGCAAAAATTGCCCGAAGTAAAATCGCCGGTCACCTCGCTTGGGTCGAATTTGGGCTGCACTGACGCTAAAGGCAGCTGCGACGGCAAGTCAGTCGGCGACCCCTGCGGCAATAGCGGCGGAATCTGCCAGGACCTATTGAAAGAATCCTATTTCTTCGGCCAATAGCAGAGAGCATAGAACACAGAGCAAGGAACAATAAAAAAAGATTTTTGATCCATGTTCCTTGATCTCTGTTCTATGTTCTTGATAAATAGAACGGAAAAATAATAATATACTACATGCCGCATTCAACGTGTCGCATGCTAAATAAATCACTATGTTTGAAAATTTAGATCAAAACAAGGGGCAAAATTTAACCGGCGCTAATTCCCCCCTCCTTCCCAAGGAAGGGTCTGGGGGTGGTTCTGTCCCTCCTCCTTTCCACGGAGGAGTCAGGGGCGGTTCGGTACCCGCTGCCGGCGCTCCGCCCGTTGAAGATATGTTTGCCGGCGTCAAAGATATCGGCCCGGCGTCCAAGACTCCGGGTTCTCCGGCGATCCCTGGCCGGCCGACAATGCAAAATAAAAAATCTTCCGGATCAGGCCTGCGGGTAATTTTGATCATCGTGATCATTTTAGTCGTGATCGGTTTGGGAATGTTGATTGCCGGAAAATTTTTGGGAGTAGAGCTGACCAATCCATCGAGCTGGGCGAACAAAATTTCCAGCTTAAGCAATTCGCTTTTCAAACAGCAGCCCGGCACGACTGTCGTGGTAAATAATGTAACTCCGGCAACCAATCAAAATAACGTGGTCACGCCGCCGGTCACTCCGGTCGTGACTCCGCCCGCGACGGTTACTCCGCCGGCCGCCACGACCACCGCGCCGGCCGCCACAACCACTCCGGTCGTCGCTTCTTCTTCACCCTCGACGCTCGACTCTGATCAAGACGGCCTGACCGATTATGAAGAGATCAATGTTTATCATACCAATCCCAATAAAGCCGATTCGGATAATGACGGCCTGACCGATTTCCAGGAAGTGAAAACTTATCAAACCGACCCGAATAATCCGGACACGGACGGCGACGGCTATACTGACGGTTCGGAGGTGCAGAATGGCTATAATCCGCTCGGCCCAGGCAAGCTGAAGTAAGAAGTAAGAAGTTAAAATTAGGAAATATCCAATATCAAATAACCAATATTTAAAAAAATATTTAAATATTAAAATATTGTTTGGATGTTTGATACTGGTTATTGGATATTTAATTTTTTCAAGAACTAAATACTAATCATATGGCTGGATTTAAAGATCAGGCAATGGAGCCGGATGATCCGCCGGCAGAAAAAAAAGGCGGCGGCCGGATTTTCGCCGGTGAGGAAGACACCGCGCCCAAAGTTAATTTGGATGAAGAGATCGAAAAAAATATCAGGATCCGCACCATGCCGCGCAAATTTAAAATAAGCACGCAGACCGGCAATAAAAAAACCACCATTATCGGGGCGGTGATCATGATTGTCGGTGTATTAGTAATGGCCGCGGCCGTGTATTTGGTTTATATATTTTTGATCAATCCCAAGCCGCCAGTGACCACCCCCAAGACCGTAACGCCGGCACCGGTCGCTACCACGCCGACCACCCCGGTAACCAAACCCACTCCGGTGGCAACCACTACTGCGCCGGTTGTCGCCACTACTACGGTACCGGTCGTTCCGCCGATAACTACTCCGATCGCCACTACGACGGTCGTCACTTCAACTCCGCCGGTAGCGGCCACTTCCACCCCGCCTATTGCGACTTCCTCGGCCGCTTTTTCCGCTACTTCAACTTTGGCTCATGACGGCCTGCCTCCGGGGACGAGCGTAGCTGATGCCGATCATGACGGCCTCTCTGACGCCGAAGAAGTTATTTTCGGCACCGATCCTAATAAGGCCGATACGGACGGCGACGGTTATCCCGATGGCGCCGAGGTCTTATCCCTTTATGATCCGGCCGGGCCGGGTAAAATTACCGCCAATCCGCACGTCGCTGTTTACAATGACGCGGCCGCCAAATTCAGCGTTGCTTATCCGAAAATCTGGCAAGTGCAGAATTTAAACAACGGCCAGTCGATCATTTTTTCCGCGGCCGATAATTCTTTCCTCGAGATCGTTTCCATGCCTGACGCCGGCAACATGTCCGTTAAAGATTGGTATAACAGCCAGTTCCCCGATACCCCGGTCACCGATGCCGACGTGGTCGCGAAAAACGGCTGGCAAGGAATCTTTCACCAAGATCGGGAAATATTTTATTTAGTTGACGCGGGCAAAAATAATATTTACACCATCTCTTACGTGCCGGCAGCCGAAAGCAACCCCGCCTTCTATCATATTTTCTTGATGATGATTAACAGTTTTAGTCTTAAGTAAACTAAGTTTGGGTATATAATGCGAATACCACGAATTTTACGCGAATACTACGAACAGGAATGTTAAATGAGTATGTCGAAAAATTTGATTCGCAGAGTTCGCGGTATTAGCTTATAATTAGCGGTATTCGTGTTAAAGTTATGATTGAGATTAACAACAAAACGCAATTTAAAATTAATAAAAGCTCGTTGAAAAAAGTAACCGAGAAATTCTTGCGCAGCCGCCATTTGTCCGGTAAAGATGTCTCGATCGCTTTTATCGGTGATCAGAAAATGCGCGAATTGAATCGGCGTTATCGGAAAAAAAATTGTCCGACCGATGTGCTATCTTTTGCCGGCGAAGACGATTTTTTGGGTGAAGTAATTATTAGCCCCGCGCAAATAAAACGCCAGGCCGGAGAAAATGGCAACTCATTTCAAAGCGAATTGATTTTTATCTTAGTCCACGGCCTGCTGCATCTTTCCGGGTATGACGACGAGACGGAAAAAGACAGATTGCGGATGATTAAAATAGGAGAGGAGTTTATTGGGAGATTGGAAGGTAAGGGTGGTAAGTAAAAAAGTCCCCCCTTGAGGGGGGTGGCAGGCTGCCGCCTTGTCCGCCTCGGGCGGAGGCCTGACGGGGGGTGTATAATTCCCGACATTATTAAAGATATGTTGGATAGAAAAATATTATCGTATAATCCCAAATTAAAACAATTAGCCAGAAATTTAAGGAAAGAAGGAACGTTATCTGAAGTGCTGCTTTGGAAAAAATTGCAAAAAAAACAGATGCAAGGCTACAATTTCAGGCGGCAAAAGCCGATTGATAATTACATCGTCGATTTTTTCTGCCCTGAATTGAATTTAGCTATTGAAATAGACGGCGCAACTCACGGCTTTAAGGAAAAATATGATGATGACAGACAGAAAAAATTGGAAAGTCTGGGAGTAAAATTTTTAAGATTCACCGAGACCAATGTTCGAGAAAATTTGTGGGCGGTTTCGGAAGAGATTAAGGACTTGGTAAATAAAATTGAAAATAATAATGAAGCGGAATAGACCCACCCCGCCTCGCCGAGCTCGGCACCCCTCCCAAGAGGGGACTTCCACCCCGCCCTCCGCTTCGCTCCGGGCACCCCTCCCAAGAGGGGACTAAATTAAATCTTTTACTTCTTATGATTCGTTTATTTAAAAGTTTCAGGTACGCTTTCCGCGGGCTGGCCAAGATTTTCCGCGAGGAGCGAAATTTACAAGTTCACTCATTGGTTGCTATAATCGTGATAGCTCTGGGCTTTGCTTTTAAGATCCAGCCGTGGCAATGGTGCGCGATTTTGATCGTGATCGCGCTGGTGATCTTGATGGAAACGGTCAATAGCGCGGTGGAGCGCCTGGCCGACGTGCTCAAGCCGCGGATTCATGAATCGGTGATGGATATGAAAGACATCATGGCCGCCGCCGTCATGGTCGCCTCGATCCTGGCGGTTATTGTCGGGTTGATGATCTTTGTTCCCTATATTGAGGAATTATTTTGAAAAGTCCCCTCCTCGGGAGGGGTGGCGCGTCGTGAGACGCGACGGGGAGGGTCTATTCCCGACATATTTATAAAGTATGCTGAATAGAAAAATAATTCCGTATGATCCAAAATTGACTCAATACGCCAGAAATTTAAGAAAGGTCGGCACATTCTCCGAAGTCCTGCTCTGGAAAGAATTGCAAGGCAAAAAATTACAAGGTTATAGATTTAGGCGGCAAAAGCCGATTGATAATTATATTGTTGATTTCTATTGTCATGAATTAAAGTTAGCAATTGAAATAGATGGAGTCACTCACGGTTGGAAAGAAAAACATGACGAAGAAAGACAGAAGAAATTGGAAAGTTTGGGCATAAGATTTTTAAGATTTACGGAAAGTCAATTTCGAGAAAATACTTGGGCGGCTTTGGAAGAAATTACTAATTGGATAAAGATAAATAAAAAAAAGGAAGAAGAATAGACCCTCCCCGTCCGGCCAGGGGCCGTCCACCCCTCCCGAGGAGGGGACTTCCACCCCACCTCTCCGCCCTGGGCGGATCGCCACCCCTCTCCCACGCATCGCTTCGCTTTGCGGGGCAAGCAAGAGGGGACAATAAATTTTTATGCCGTCATCAAAAAAAGATAATTTTACTAAAATTCAAAGTTCTCTTAAGGACTCGAGCTTGGGTTTTGCTCTGGGCGCTTTTTTAGTCCTCGGCATTTTTGTTTACGCGCTTTGCGGTTTTGCCGCCTGGTCCGATCCGACCGCATCGCCGACCGGCGGCAATGTCACGCCGCCGATTTTTGTCGGCACCAGCACTTTGCCGATCTCCCAGAACAGGTTCGGAACCTTTAAGCTTGGTTCTACTTCGCCGTCGGTCGTTTCCGATTTTTTTATCTATAATGGCAAGGCCGCCATCGCTTCTTCTTCGCTGGGCGCCGCCACTTTGCTGGTAAGCAGCCCCTCCGCCCCGAATGTCAATGTTATTGACGTGGATGGCAATCGGATCGTGGGATTGGCGACCGTGCCGGTAAATAATAATGAAGCCGCTTCCAGATATTACGTTGATTGGAGGGCTTCATCTTCCATGTTTTGGAGCGGACTGCTTTCCGGAAATATTTATAATATGAATACCGGCAACGTCGGCATCGGAATAAATACGCCCGGCGCTCCTTTGCAAGTGCAGAGCGACGGTAATAACGCCGTTGCGCTGGTATCGGCATATAATCCGGTCAGGGCCGGATCGGTATTGGTCGGGTCATTGGCCGGAACGGCAAGCTATGCCGGTTTGCTCGGCTATCCGGATGGAGCCGGATTTGCTTTTACCGGAAATTATGTTCCGGCGCATTCGATTGCGGCGGGCGATCCCGATGAATACGGAACTCTTTATCATACCGGAAGAAACGGCCAGCAGTTGCTGGCCAGCGGCGGAACTTTTGATTTTCAAGTCGCGACCGCCGGTTCCGGAAACCGGACAATGTCGTCCAAAATGATCATAACTTCTGCCGGTAATGTCGGTATCGGGACAAATATTCCGACTAATAAACTTGATATATATGCCGACGCTGAAACGACGTTTACCAATAATCCTTCAGTTTTGTCGCTTTATACGACCAATGTTCAAGCGGCTAATATGGGTGGCGGAATAAGTTTTGGCGGCGTTTATACCGGCTCAACGCGAACGGCTTTTGCGTATGTCGGAGGAGTGAAAGAAAATGGGACGGCGGGAAATTATGCCGGCAAGCTCGTATTCGGCACCCGCACCAACGGCAGCGGCGCTTCCGATATGACTAGAATGGTTATTGATAGCACGGGGAATGTCGGCATCGGGACGACTAATCCCAATAATCTTTTGCAGGTAGCGAACCTGATCGATTTTAATAATACTGATTTTAATACTAAATTAGGTTTTCAGGCGGGAAACAATATTGTCGCCGGCGCGGCAAATAATACTTATATCGGCTACCAGGCGGGATCGGCCGGCGCGGGAACCAGTAATCAAGCGGATTATAACTCCGCTCTCGGCTATTCTGCTTTATATTCCAACACGACAGGCTATCAAAATACGGCCATCGGGTCGCAAGCGCTTTACGCCAATGCCGGCGGTTCAAGCAACACGGCCATGGGGTTTCGAGCTCTCTTTGCTGATGTCGGAGGTTATCAAAATACGGCCATGGGAGGGATGGCTCTTAATTCTAACACTAGTGGCAATTACAATGTGGCCATGGGATGGAATGCTCTATTTAACAATACCACCGCTTCTAATAATACTGCTTTGGGGGCGCAGGCCGGACAGTATCAGGCGAATGGGTCAACCGCTCTGGTGAACGTCGGCGATTCTGTATACATCGGTTTTAATGCAAGGGGTTATGATAATACGGATAATAATTCCATTGTCATTGGATCTCAAGCTGCGGGAATCGGGCCCAATACGGTAGTTTTGGGAAATAACAGTATTGTAACGACAGCGCTAAAGGGGAATGTCGGCATCGGCACGACCAATACGGGAGGAGCTAAACTTGCTGTCGAGACAAGCAGCGCGGCACCGGGTACTATCGCCTTTTTTTTGTCGCCAAATCTTTCGACCGGAAGCGCTGTCGGCGCAATGATCGGTCAAGGCTATACATCCGGCGGCGTTATTAATTATAATTATCTTGCCGACCCTGCCAGCCGATTTATCGTTCTTGGTATTATGGGTGATGATCTTAATAACGGACAAGGTCTTATAATCAAGAAAGGCGGCAACGTCGGCATCGGGACGACGGGGCCGAATTCTAAACTTGAAGTAAACGGCGACATCGGCATTCCCGTAGGAAATGCGATTTATTTTAACAAGGCAACCGACAATAATCATAGAATATATCTTACATCAGGAGCCAATTATATCGATACATGGAGAGTATACAACAGCAACTCAGAAGGTTGGAATCTTGAAAATTCCGCAGGAACCAGTCTTATTCGGGTTTTGGGAGCTTCCGGCAATGTCGGCATCGGCACGACCGGCCCGACTGGAAAATTGGATGTGCAAGGCGGGAATCTATATGTTGGGCGCAATGAAGCCGCTAATACCAGATTTATTGGTCGCATATATGATACTGCCCATGTGGCCGGAAACGTCCCTAATACCACGTTTTTTGGGGAAATAGAAGGTGTCGCCGGTGCGTGGGCAGGGATGAATGTGCTGGGCGTACGAGATGGTAGTGCTAATAGTTATAGTTTAGGATTTGAAACGCATCATGGCATGGTATCTTCCGGCATCAGGATGACAATTGATAAAGACGGCAATGTCGGCATCGGCACGACCGGGCCGGGCGAAAAATTGGATGTGGTCGGCAATCTTATGCTGCGCGGCGTTCTCAAATCTATGTTGCTTACGACCGGCGCGGGCGGCGGCTATGTTGAGGGTGGAGGAGTTAATCTTCTGCCTTCGGGAAAATCTTCGTCTTTTGAAAATGATATTTCGGGCTGGGCGGGTCGTTCCGGCGTTTCCCTTTCGCGGAGTACTAATGTCCACCACACTGGCGGCTATTCTTTGAGAGTGGATGATACTGCTACCGACAACCAAAACGAATTCGGTCTTGAGTTTACTGATTTTATGAATAGCGGCGAGACTGATTTTGTCGCCAGCGCCTGGGTTTATCTGCCAACGGCCGGCGGAACCTCGAATATTCATTTGCAGTATCGCGATGGCGGCTCAAATTTTTATACCGGCGGCACGGTTTATAATTCGCCGAATATTTCCACCAAAGACAGTTGGCAGAGGATAGTCTTGCCGTTCAAAGTCCAGGCTACTACCGGTTCCGGCTTTTTATGGTTCTGGGTTGGCGGAACAAACGATGTCGGAGATTATGTTTATGTCGATGATATTCAAATCGAGCGCGGCACGATTGCCACGGCCTACAATCCCAATCACCTTGATTTCGGCAGCAACAATGTTTTTAAGATTGAAGGCCAGCTCACGGTCGGCTCGGGCGATGTGGCTGAAGAATTCTATACTGACAAAGATTATCCGGCCGGCACGGTTTTAGTGATGGATGACAAGCCCTCCTACGCCGAGGCTTCGGCGGGCGAGGGCTATAAATCTGCTCGCGCTTGCGCTAAAAATTATGATCAGACGGTGATTGGCGTAATTTCTGAAAAACCGGGCATGGTCATCGGCCAGGTTGAAGGTAAATACAAAGCGCCTGTCGCTTTGACCGGCGTGGTCAAAGTTTTAGTCAATTCATCAGGCGGGAAAATCCGCCAAGGCGATCTGCTCACCACCTCGGCCATAACCGGCGAAGCGATGCGCGCCGCCGAACCGAAACTCGGAACGGTGATCGGCAAAGCCCTTGAGGCGGACACGGGCAAGGGGTTTGTAATGGCGCTGGTCAATCTTAAGTAAATTTTTAATTTTTAAATTTTTGAAAGAATTTTTAATTTTATAATTTTTAAAGAAACTTCAATTTTTAATTTTTAAAAATTGAGCCTTAAAAATTATTTAAAAATTCAAAAATTATAAAATTCAAAAATTACCGTTTATGAATTATGATTTGGAAGAAAGATGCGGAAAATTCGGAGAAGCGGTTATCAATCTTTGCCAAGAATTAAGAAATAATGATATTAATCGGCCGCTGATAAATCAAATAATAAGATCAGCTACCAGTATAGGAGCAAATTATATGGAAGCTAATGAAGCGGCTTCCACTAAAGATTTTAGAAATAAAATAAGAATAAGCCAGAAGGAGGCGAATGAAACCAAACATTGGATAAGAATGATTGCGGCCGCTAATCCGGAAAAGAAAGATAAATGCAGGATTATTTGGCAAGAAGCTCATGAATTGACTTTGATTTTTGCCACAATTTCAAGAAAGCCGGTTAAAAATTAGAAATTAAATTTCTTTAAAAATTTAAAAATTACAAAATTAAAAATTACCAAAGATGTTTTCCAAAAAATCTATCTCCATCATGCTGATCATAATTGGCGTGCTCGTCGTCTTCATCGCCGGCCTTTTGCTTTGGAGAAATTATTTTGCGGCGAAAATGGCGGCGCAAAATCCGCCCGGCGCGCAAACCGGCGAGGCGCCGCCTTCCAGCATTGAAGCGGGGAAAAAAGCCACGGAAAAACTGATCGAGGAAACGAAAAATTTGGCTGCCGCTCCGGGGGCGGGAAATATCGCCCAAGTGATCACCGTTAATCGGGTCAATGGCGACGGCACCAAGACGCCCGAACAAGCCGTGGTGGTCGCGCCGCAAAGCAATCCGATCTCGGAAACGACCGGTGAAGTTTTAACGCGTGACGGTTCAGCGGCAGTCGCTAATGGTACGCGGGCCGGCGATGCCGATGCGCCTTTGCAGTCGGCGCCGATTGATGCCGGCAAGCTGCCGCCCAGCTCGATAAAATTAGTCATCAATCCCGATTCGATCATTCCGGCGGAATTCACCGTCAGCGCCGGACAAGCGGTAGTTTTGTCGGTTAACGCCGCCAGCTCGGTGGAAATCTTCAAATTTGACAGCCCATTATTAGCCGCCGTGGCGATGGGCTTGGAACCGCGCCAAACCTTGGTGATCAATTTTAATGCCCCCACTATAATCGGCGAATACGTGTTTTATTCCGATTTTGCCGGCCACCGCCAATTCGGCGCGGTCGGAAAAATGATCGTCCAATAAACATGACGCGAATCCATAAAACATTCTCCGAAAAATCCAAAATCAAAAATCCGAAATCCAAAACAAATCAAAAATTAAAAATTCAAAATCGTGATGGCTAAAACAGTAAGAGTGAATTATTTCGATTTGGAAGAAAGAACATTGCAGTTTGCCGCGCGAATCAGAAATTTTCTAAAAACTATTCCGTTTTCAACATCAAACGTTGAAGATGCCAAGCAGCTGGCGCGATCATCCGGTTCGGTCGGAGCTAACTATATCGAAGCCAATGAATTCATCAGCAAAAAGATTTTATTCTAAGAATAAAGATCTGCCGCAAGGAAGCCAAGGAAAGTTGGTACTGGCTAAGATTAATCGACAGCGGAAAAAATGAAAACACGGCAAATGAGAAACAATTCTTGACCAATGAAGCGATGGAATTAACAAAAATATTCGGCGCGATCTTAAGAAATTCAACCCGAAAAGAAGAAAAATATTTTTTTAGTTTTTTAATTTTTAATTTGTTTTGAATTTTGTGCTTAGGATTTCGGATTTCATTGGGGATATTTCGCCTGCCCGCCGGCAGATAGGTAAGTTCGGATTATGTGTTTTGAATTGATCGTACGGAAACGTTAAAAGTGGTATATTGTAATCACGATATTTTTTTAAAATTAAATAACAAAACTATGCGTAAAAATAAAATTGCCAAAGGCATCGTAAAGAGCAACGGCAACATTCCGGTCGTCCTCTCGATCATCGTGCTGGTGGCTTTTATCGCCGGTTTGCTTCTCGGCAGCTTAGTGATCGCGAAAGCAGTGGGCGGAAAAAATGTTTTTATCAGCCAGATGACCGGCAGTTTTGCCGATGGCTATAACGCGGCCAAGAAAAAATTAGCCGATGTCGGGATGTTTGTCAGCCAAAGCCCTTCTTTGAGCGGCCAGATTACCAAGGTAAGCGGCAATGAAATTACTTTTACCGCGCCGCTCCCTAACCCGCTTGATGATGAATCTTTAAAAACCAGGATCGCGGTGGTAAGCAAGGATACTGTGATAACTTTATATCGCCTTAAGCCGGCCGAAAAAGCCGCCAGTGATCTTAAGGAAGGGCAAGCGGAGATGGCTGTTTTGCAAACCCAGATGGCTGCTTTGCAGACCCAGCTGAACAAGTGTATGATGCCGCCGGCTGCCGCGGCTCAAGCTTCGGCCGCAAACGGGCCGAGCGAAGAATGCCAGGCCGCTTCCAAAAGCTATAATGAAGCCATACAAAAATCCAATCAAGCCGGCCAAAAAATGGATGCTTATGAAAAGGTGGATAAAGCGGCTATTACCGACCTGAAAGCCGGCATGCAGATAAGCGTTTTAGGCCAGGAAATTAAGCAGGCGGATAACCAGACCGCGCCCATGGCAATGACCGGAAATTTTGCCGATATTTCCCAGCAAGCTAAATTCACTGTCAGCCAGGTCACGGCCAGAGAAGCGCCGGCTATTTCCGCCCCCAATCCCGTCAATGTTCTTCTCCCTGCGTCAACGACTGCCAAATAGAAAATAATAATTAAAGACGACCGCATTGAAAACGCGGTCGTCTTTTTTGACCTTGTCACAAATTGTAAGACGTGAGAATAGATATTTTGTGGCTAATATTAAATATTTTTTATTAATATTATTGACTTTTAGTCATTTTTTTGGTATTATGTAGACAACAAAATAAACGGCGGAAATCCGCCATTACACCGAAATTAAACCAGGAGGAAATCATGAAAGCACTTTGGCTCTTTACAATTGTGTGTTCGTTTTTTGTCGCACCTGTTTTTGCGAATGATTCGATCAAGGGCACAGTGCGCGATTCTCTTTCCGGAAAACCGATTTCCGGCGTTACCGTTAAGGTCACTTCGCCGTCCTGTTCGACAGTGACTGATACCAGCGGAAATTTTTCGTTCTCGATCATCAGCACCGCCGTTCAACCGACGGCGCCGAAGCTGGTCTGGAATCAGGAAAAAGGATTATTTTTTTCCGGTTCGGACAAAGCCCGGCTCGAAGTGGTAAATCTCAAGGGAGCGAATATTGTTTCGGCCGCTAAACTTAAAAGCGGCCGGTGCGCTCTGCCGCCCGGAGTTTACTTTATCGTCGTCAGGGATGGAAGCCGGACAAGTATCGCGAAGATCGTTAACGCCAAATCGGATTTTCGGATAGTGGCGAACAGCGGTTCAGCGTCTGGACTGGCCAAGACGGCAGCGGCCACTTACTTGCTTAACTTCAAAACAGCCGGTTACAATCCGGCTTCGCGGAGCGTGGTCGGCAGCGTGAGCGATCTGACGATCAATCTGATGCCGGTGCGAGTGACTGGCTTGATCCGTGCCAAAGTTACGGTGCGGCCGGTCGGGTCCTTGACCAATGGTCCGGACACGTTCGGATCTATGGTCCAGCCAAACAAGTTGATTGTCAGGATCTATCGGCCGGCGACAACGACTTACGTTGTCACGGACACGATCAGGAGTTTTGTCATCGGGCAGGTTTTGAGCAAAGTCTATTCCAATCTGGACACGGGGTCTTATCAGGTTGGCGCTTGGACCGTGGATTCGCTTTCGGGTTCAGGGGTAAACGCGTATCATGTGGCAGACGCCGCCGTCGCTCCCAACCAAACCGATACTGTCAGTTTTGATCTGCAGGCGATGGTGGTTCATTTTGCCGCCAAGTTTGCGCCTAATGACAGTGCGGTGAAGTTCGAGACTTGCATTAAGGCGCTCGATGCCAATTACCAGCCGCTGCCGGTGTGGACTGACTCCCTGGTTTTTGCCAAGGGAAAGAAGGATACCTCGGTGATCCTGAAAAATCTGGAATTGGCGAATGCCGGGCTTCCGCCTTATGTCACTCATTACGATATCAGGTTCCGGGTTTACGGCGACACCGGCGCTTCTCATACCAGGATCGTCCTGTATGAAGGCACTGATTCCAATGTCGCGGTTTCTCCCGGAGTAGACCAGTCGTACGCGGTGGATATGAAGGCGATAAAAATCGTGCCGATGGGCACGATCCGCGTTAACGCGGCAGTCCAGAAGGTCGGGTCTTTGACCAATGGACCGGCCGTGTTTAATGATAAGATCGATCCGAATTGGCTGATCATACGGTTGAGGAAGGAGTCAGCTTACATCCTGTATGACACTATCCGGAATTTCACACCCGGACAGACGTTCAGCAAGGTGTATCCCAATTTGGAGTCGGGTTTTTCTTACGGCGTGAGTGCCTGGACGAAAGATTCGATCTCGGGTTCAGGGGTAAACGGCTACGATGTCATTGATGTCAATGTCAATACCAATGAAACCGCTACTGCCAACTTGAATTTGGTGGCAATGCTGACCCACTTTTCGGCCAAGTTTGCGCCAAATGACAGTGTGGTAAAGTTCGAAACCTATATCAAGGCGCTTAACGCGAGTTATCAGCCTTTGCCGACGTGGACTGACTCCGTGGTTTTTGCCAAGGGGAAAAAGGACACCACCGTGATTACCAGAAATCTGCCGCTGTCCAACGCGCCCGATCAGTCCAATTATGAGATCAGGTTCCGCGCTTATGGGGATACCGGAATTTCTCATCAGAGAATCGTCCTGTACGAAGGAATCTCTGATGTCTCGGTTTCTCCCGGGGCAGACGTGCCATATGCGGTGGCCATGAATCCGGTAACGGGCATGGCGCTTTCCAAAGCGGCCAATAACGCTATTCGGAAGTGATCTGTTCTTTGATTATTATGAAGCCGCGAGCTAACACTTGCGGCTTTTTTTAAAAATTAAATTAAACCTGATATTAAAATAACGCAATAATTCTCGCTAATTTTGTATGCCATAGTTTAAATATTTTACCTATTGATATCCCCCCTTAAAAATGTTATAATTGTGACATAAAAAACGCTTCATATTTTTTCATATTTTTACTATATTTTTTTACTATATTTTTATTCTGCCCTTGGCTTAGCAGAGTAATCTAAATTTTAAAATTATGAATAAGTTCTTCCAAAAAACCAAGCGGGCCCTGATCGCTTCCTTGGTTTTTGTTTTTAGTTTAACGGTCGGGTTTCAAGTTTCCGCGGCAAATGTCGGCTTAATTATAACGACGCCGATGACTGACATTGCCGGGCAGCAAAATATTTATTACGGCAATGCCAAGGGCAGCCAGTACGGAAGCTTGCTTAAGCTGCAATCGGATACCGGTTTCAATAAGTTCGTCGTCGATCTTTCCGGCAATGTCGTTGCCGCGGGCGATGTGACCGGCAACCGTTTGTGCATCGGAGCCTCTTGCCAATCTTCCTGGCCTTCAGCCACGAATTATTGGTCGGTTAATGGCGCCAATATTTATAACAACACCGGCACCAATGTCGGCATCGGGACGAACGCGCCGGGAGCGAAACTACAGGTTAATAATGGCGATAATTCCTATGGCACGATTTTAGCCACCGCCAATGAAACTCCGTTTACTTTGTATGCTAAAACTTTGACAACCGCGGTTAACTCTGAATCATTCCGTCTGGGACTGAAGTATAATGCGGACGAGGGCAACGGCTTCATCTCTTTTTATCGCGGCGGCAGTACTAATGGCGGCTGGCTGACTTTTTCCACCAATGGTTCCGAGAGAATGCGCCTAACGAATGGCGGCTATGTGGGTATTGGGATAACCGGGCCTTCGGATTATTTGCATATTGCCGGTACAAACGATTTTACTCGCGGAATAAAATTTTCCGAAACTAATGGCAATTATTCTTCCGGGATAAGGTGGGGCAGTCCGAACAGCACTCCTTCGGGCTGGGGAATGGATTTTTATACTCCAACGGCAGCCGGATCGAATGTGATAAATATGTCTTTGAGAGGCAATGGCAACGTCGGCATCGGGACGACTAATCCGGACACCAGGTTGGTTGTAAGAGAAGCGCGTAGTGATAACCATAATTCGGGGGTTTATACGGGCCCGGGCGATCTTCTGATAAGGAACACCAATATAACGGGTGCTAATCAGGGAGCATTTTTGGTCTTTGGTTCCAGTTGGAATCCGAGCGAGGGTTATCATGCGGCAATCAAGGGTGCGAATGACGTTTGGGCAAATGATGGGGCGGGCAATTTGCAATTTTACACTGCTGCGGCGGGAGCGGGAAACCAAATGTGGGAGAGGATGCGCATTAACAGCTCGGGCAATGTCGGCATCGGGGTGACAGATGCAACTCATGCGGGGCTAAATATAATCCTTGATAAAAGTACGGCGAATAACGGCGCTGATGTCGATTTGACGATAAATACTAATTCTGGATCGCCGATCGTTGATTGGTTTGTCCAAAACTGGGGCGGATCCTACACCTTTAATCGCGGCAGTTCAGGCGGTAAGGTTCAGCTTTTTGGCATTGACAACTATGGCAATGCCACTGCTGCCGGTAGTTTGAACGGCGGTAATGGTTATTTTTCCGGCAACGTCGGCATCGGGACGACCGGACCGGGCAGCAAATTAGAAGTCATAGGCAATATTCAGATTCCAAACAACAACGACATAAGAACAAAATATGCCAACGGTACGGTAAGGCAGGCAATACTGCTTGCAAGTTATGACATGTGGCGCGCCTTTGAAAGAAAAGACGGTACCGGTTATGGAATTACCGTAAATTCAACCGGCGACGTCGGCATTGGGGGTGATCCAACTGCCCCCTTAACGGTTAAGGGTTGGAACAATACTTACGGTTACGTAATGCAGCTTAACGCCAATCAGAGCGGAGGAACCGCGGGTAATCAGCTTAATATAACCAATGGCACCTACAGCTGGGGGATGATTTTGGGCTCGGATAACCCCAATGTTGCCACATCGAATTATCACGGACCGAACAGCGCTTATGTTATAAATTATAATAACGCGCCCTTGCATTTCGGAGTAAATAATTCCGTACAAATGACCATAGAAAATAACGGTGTAGCGGTTGCGGGAAATGCGACTGTCTCCGGAAATCTCGTCTATAGCGGATTGCAAACTATAGTTTTAACCAGTGATCAAAACGTAGCCCCCACGACCGGACGGATAGAAGTAACGGGGACTTACACTATGTATCTTGACAGTGGGCCATTGCCAGTAGGGTCTATCGTGACAATAATCAATCCTAATGGTTCACAGATGCCGACAATAGCCTGCAATAGCGGGACAAAATCGTTGTACACCGCGGGTGTTATTGTGCAAAAAGCAAGTAATGGCGGATGGTATATAATTGGGAGCATGCCATGAAAACTCCGGCGACTACGTATCGCGATAATCATCATTACGATTCGGCCGAACATCAGAAGCAGATCGAAGAATTGAAACAGAGCAATCAGGATCCGCAAACATAGAAAATAAATTGCTGCAAACCGGCGCTATCAAAGATTACGCCAACTTTCTTTCCGGCACGGTTCTGTCGGTTGCCGGCAATGAAGTGTCTTTCAGCGCTCCGCTGGTAAATCCTCTCCAGGACGAAAACTTGAAGACCAGGGTCGCGGTGGTTACCGCCGATACCAAAATCTACGTTTATAAACTCCGTTCGCAGGCGGAAAGGGACCAGGCGGCCAAGGATTCGGCCGCCGAGATCAAGAAGCTGCAAGATGATTTGGCTGCCGTCGACGCTGCTTTTAAAAATTGCGGAGTTAAAGCAAATCCCGCCGGCTGCGCTGACGAGCAAAAAAATCGGCAAGATATTCAAGCCCAAATTTTTCAGCTCCGCTCCTTGTCCGACCAATATGCCAAGGCTGAAGGAACTTTGGCCGATATCAAATCCGGCTGGCTGATCACGGCCGTGGCCGGCAAGGCGGCCAATCAAACAGACAACGTCAGCGTCGAACAGCGAGGAGTAAATATCGCCAGCGCGCCTAAATTCGAAGCGGCAAGCATTGAAGTCAGGGAAGTTATGCCGAAACCGACCGAGAAATAATATTTTTACTTCAAAAAAGATTAGAAATCGCGGCAGAGCTCCGTTCCGGAGCTC
The DNA here is from genome assembly GCA_028707065.1 of Patescibacteria group bacterium. Lineage (NCBI taxonomy): Bacteria > Patescibacteria group bacterium. The sequence goes on from JAQTUZ010000018.1 coordinate 18,175, forward strand.
TGTTTTTTTATCCCCCTCCTCTCAAGGAGGGGCGTAGGGGTGGTTAAAATTTCTACTGCACAACCCAAACCACCCCCAAACCCCTCCTTTAAAAGGAGAGGAGACCTCAAATTCTTCCTCCTCTCAAGAAGGGGTTTTGGTTTGGTTTGCCGTCAGAATTGCCTGCCTGCCGGTAGGCAGGGGTGCTGTATTTCCCTCCCCGGGAGGGGTGGACGCGCCTAAGCTCCGGGGTGGGTTTCCATTAACTATTGGCGAGGCAGGGTGGGTTGGCGCCCGGGGTTTGTAAATCCCCGGTATTATTATTTTGTCGCAAGCCCGGCTTAGGTCGCGCGCCTCGCAATGACCTGATTATTTATGGTATAATATTATGGTAATGAAGGCTGCTAGTACGGCTAATTTGTTTATGGTCAATAATGAAAAAAAAGCAAGGCGATTGCCGGCGGGCGCGATTTTTTTCGTCTTTTTGCTTTTTGTTTTCCTTTTTTTCCGCGGCAGCATCAAGATCGCGCAAGGGCTGGGGGATGACCCGACCGCCAATGTCGCCGGCTATGCCTGGAGCTCCAATTTCGGCTGGATCAGCATGAATTGTTCCAATAATAATTCCTGCGCGGCTAACGACGGTTTTGATTACGGCGTCAATATCAATACGGCAAGCGACGGCAATCAATTCAATCTCGACGGCCATGCCTGGAGCCCGAACGCCGGCTGGATCAGCTTTACCCATGACACGAACGATCCCCCTGATTATAAATTCAATACCAGCTGCAAAAGCGGCTATTCTTGCACGTCCGGGACTAATTGCACCGCTTGTTATAATCCGGACGATGGAAATCTTTACGGCTGGGCCAAGGTGGTGGCTTTGGGCGATGACGGCTGGATCAGCTTGGGAACGACTTCGGTCGCCTTGCCTTACCGGGTATCGATCGATCGCGCCAGCGCTTCCGGAACTTTTTCCGGCTTTGCCTGGAACGGCAGCACTGTCCCGACCGAAGGTTTGGGCTGGATCAGTTTTAACTGCAACAATCCTCCCGTTTCAAATCAGTGCGGCACCTCGAGTTATGCGGTTTATTTGAAAGGCCATCATATGCCCGCACCGACGAATTTATGGCCAAGTTACCCCTTCATTACAGCCTGCTCTATGAAATTGGCTTTAGGCGTCAGCCTGCAATGGAATAATGGCGGCATTTCACCTACCTATTATAATGTGATTGTCAGTTCTTCTACCTCTACGTCCAGCCCGCCGGCTTTTAATTCGGGCGTAAGAGTAGGCCCGGTCAACAGCTTTACTTACGCAGCGAATATCTATAACCAACATTATTATTGGTGGGTGAAAATTTGGGATGATTTCGGATTTGCTTCCGCTTGGCGGCAGTTTGATATCACTAAAGGCGATAGTTTGACCGATAACGTGGCAGCCAATGGCGGCAACCCTTTAACTTTCACCACCTATCAGCATGAAATGCCGATCGCCAGCTTTACTTATCTGCCGCTCGAGCCATTGGCTTATAATTCGGTCACCACGACTGACGCTTCGGAATATTTTGCTTCCGCCCCCCCCGTCGATAATCCCTATACGGCGAAAAATTGCAATCCGAGCAATTGTTCCTGGTTCTGGTCAGGCACCAACCTCTTGAGCAATTCCACTCCCAATTCATCCAGCACGGTAATGGTTTTCAACTACGGCGATGCCAGCATGAGATTGCGGGTTACCGACAACGAGGGCTATGCTTGCACCTCGACGGTTGATTTTTTCTCCGATCTCTTGCCGGTCTGGAAGGAAAAGCAAGCGCAATGATCTTCACGTAACACATATCACATAACACATAACATGAAATGAACTTTCACGACTCGCTAAAATTAAAAATTCACCTTTTTGTCAATGACGTTTACAAAATAACAAAAAATTTCCCCCGTGATGAGTTGTATGGAGTAACTTCACAGTTTGGATATATCATTCGGATCCTTGAAGGAAGCAAAATATTTAATTTATTTTTCGTATACGCAAAATTATCTGGATGAAAATACTTATAAAAAAATATTGGCTCAAGCCGATGAAATCGGGGCTATGCTTTTTAAAGTGAATAACTAAAATCATAACATGTTATGTGTTATGTGCTATGTGTTATGTATCGCAAGTGTAAAATACCAAATACCAAATACCAAATACTAAATACTAACGAGGGTTTTACCCTGCTCGAGCTTCTTATCAGCCTTTCCATCATCACGATGATGATCGCGCTTTTTTTGGCCAACTACAATGCCGGCATCCGCAGCAACGAATTATCTATCGCCGCGCAGCAAATCGTCAGCGATACCCACTCGGCGCAAAACAAGGCGCTGGGTTCGACCATTTATAATACCAAGTTTCCCGACGGGGGATGGGGAGTGCATTTTGATACTTCGGCCGGAAGTTATAAAGTTTTTGCCGACAGCAATGGCGACAAAATTTATAATTCCAGCCCCGACGACGAAGCTTTGGTGGCTTATGGCGGGCAGACTTTTAGCTTGCCGGCGAATGTCATTATCAGTTCGATAGTGACTAAAAACGGCAATCAGTCTGCGCTGGATGTGACTTTTCTGCCGCCCGATCCGATCACCAGAATCTATGACGGCATTGGCACGTCCACGGTGGCGACGACCACGCTAAAAAATTTGATCACGAATAAAACGACCACCATCACGATAAACGTCCTTGGCTTGGTTCAAGCCAACTGATTTGTCATTGCGATCCCGCCAAGGCGGGAGAAGCAATCCCGCGGAAGGCAGTGAAAACGGGATTGCCATGTAAAAAATATGCCGTTAGCAAAAAAATATATTTTTGAAAATTCCGGATTTACTTTATTGGAAATAACCATAGTTATCTTTATCATCGTGATCGGGTTGATAGGAATTTTGTCTTTGGCCAACCAAAATGTCCAGGTCGGAACGATCAATAAAAATACTTTGATCGCTTCGCAATTGGCCCAGGAAGGTTTAGAGGTGGTAAGAAATAAGCGGGATGTCAATTGGCTGCAAGGCGGGACTTGGAATACCAGTTCCACCACCGGTTCCCACTTGGATATCATCCAGGCAGCTGCCAATTATATTTACACAGTCGATGCTTATACCGGCGCGATCGACAATACCTTGACCAGCGGCATTAATGATTCATTGGCTAAATTGTATCTGAATGCCGGCGGTTTTTATACCCACGCGATTACGGCCACGACGACAGCCTTTTCCCGCATCATAACAGTGGGCAACGAAAGCGCGGCCTCGACTTCGGTCACCTGCCTGGTGCAATGGAAAAAGGGCACCAATACTTATAATTTTTCCGCCCAAACAGTTTTGTATAATTGGAAATGATTAGTTTCACATAACACATATCACATAACACATAACAATCAGAAAATGTTACGTGCTATGTGCTATGTGTTACGTGCTATGTGTTATGTATCACCAGCGAAAAATACGAAATACGAAATACCGAATACCAAATACAATCATGGCTGATCATGCCGGCGTCACTCTGCTCGAGCTGACCGTTTCCGTATTTTTGTTCTCCTTGACCATTATTTTGGCCGCGGGAATTTTTGAAACAGTCATCAATAGCCAGCGCATAGCAGTCATCTCGGAAGATCTGCAGGAAAATATCCGTTATGATTTTGAAAGAATGGGCAAGGAAATAAGAACGGCGCAGAAAACCACCGTCAGCAATCCTTGTGTTCCTTCCGGCAATATTTATTGGGTTGACGGCGGCGGCAGCCAGCTGGAATTTTTGAATTATCACGGCGTGTGCGTTAAATATTATCTTAATAACGGCCAGCTTTATGTTTCTTATCCCTATTCCGACGATAATATTTTGAAAAACGGTTTGCCGCTGACGCCCAAAGGGATAACGGTCAGTAAATTGGTTTTCCGGATAGTTGATAGCGCGCCGCTGGTTCAGGCGGCTGTCGCGGTAAGGATGCATCTTTCCGTCAGCGTCAAAGGCGCGCCGGTCGAGCAAATCGACATGGAAACCGCCCTGTCATCAAGATCATATCAATAGCACGCAACCCGTAACTCATAACTCGTAACTCGTAACACGTAACACATAACACATAACATGAAATGAACTTTCACGACTCGCTAAAATTAAAAATTCACCTTTTTGTCAATGACGTTTACAAAATAACAAAAAATTTCCCCCGTGATGAATTGTATGGAGTAACTTCACAGTTAAGAAGAGCGGCATTATCGATCATTTTGAATTATATTGAAGGTTTCGCCAGAAGAAGAGGCGAGGGATGTAAAATTTATAACAATTTTTTGGATATATCATTCGGATCCTTGAAGGAAGCAAAATATTTAATTTATTTTTCGTATACGCAAAATTATCTGGATGAAAATACTTATAAAAAAATATTGGCTCAAGCCGATGAAATCGGGGCTATGCTTTTTAAAGTGAATAACTAAAATCATAACATGTTATGTGTTATGTGTTATGTGTTATGTTTTGTAAGCGTAAAACACCAAATACTAAATACTCCCTCAACAAGGTTCGGGGCAGGCAAATACCAAACACCTTTAAGGCCGGGACGGCTTTGCTGATGACCATCTTGATTTTAAACAGCATCCTTTTGATATCCTTGGCCGCCGCCAAGCTGATCGTCACCGGCGTAAAAGAAGGCGGCACGCAAGCCCGATCCACCAAAGCTTATTTTGCCGCCGAAGCCGGCGCCGAAAGGATGCTTTACGAATATCGCCAGGGAAGCAATACTTGCGGTGTCCCCGGCTATGCCACCTCTACTTGTTCATTCGTGGAAACTTTGTCTGATGGCAGCTCCTATCTGGTTTATTGGAAAAGCGGCGATTACGATTTTGGCAATACTTTGGTTTTTGTTTCGGTCGGAACTTATCCCCAGACCAATGGCTTAAAGAGAAGCGTGGAATTGGATTTTGATTATTAACGGAATCATAAAGGGACTGGAATGCCCTCAATTATATTATTGTTACATTGCTACATTGTTAAATTGTTATTTTTTTAAATCGTTACGCAACAATGCAACAATTTAGCAATGTAGCAATTCCATTTCCGCCCCTTGTTTTATTCTTCCAGGAGTATTATAATTAAAAGCAGATTATTATTCATAAATCATAAAAAAGACTATGAAAATCACCAAAACCAGTATTGTGCTGATCGTTTTGATCGTGTGGGCCGTTTTTTCGATCGGCTACGTCGGTTGGAACAGCTGGAACAATTTTAAAGTGAAGCAGATGACAGTTGCGGCTAATCAAGGCTATTCCCAGGCCATTGTGGATGTCGCGACCGCCGCTGAAAAATGCGCCAGCGGAGGCGTTCCTTTGAATGTCGGCACGGATAAGGACGGCAAAACTATCACGGTGACGATTGTTGGCGTTTCCTGCCTCCAGCAGGCTCAAGCCGCCCAGACTCCGGCCGCGGCCACCCCGGCTACGCCGAAAAAATAAGCTAAATCTGATTTGATCTATTAAAAAAGCCGCTGGAAATTCCGGCGGTTTTTTGATAAGATGTTCATAGCACTATTAGAGTTGGGTATATAATGCGAATACAACGAATTGTACACGAATACTACGAACAATTTTTAATTCCCCTCTCGAGAGGGGTGGCCGCGCCGCGCGGACGGGGTGTGTTATTCGGTTCGTAGTTTTCGCGGTATTCGCTCATAATTCGCATTATTCGCGTTATAAAATTTATGACTAAGCAGGAAATCAAAGCCCGAATTGCCAAACTCCGCGACCAGGTTAATTATTACCGCTACCAGTATCACGTCTACGACCGTTCGGAAATTTCCGACGCGGCTTTGGATTCGCTCAAAAATGAATTGCAGAAACTGGAGCAGGCCAATCCCGAATTCATCACGCCGGATTCTCCGACCCAGCGGGTGGGCGGCGAGCCTTTGGATAAATTTAAAAAATTCCGCCATGAATACCGGATGTATTCGCTGTTTGATTCTTTCAATGAGCAGGATGTGCGCGATTGGCAGGACCGCAACATGAAAATTCTTCTTAGTTCCCCCCTCCTTTCTAAGGAGGGGTTGGGGGGTGGTTCTGGACCGCAATATTTCATTGAATTGAAAGTTGATGGTTTGGCCATGAGTTTGAAATATGACCGGGGCTTGTTCACGGTCGGCGCAACTCGCGGTGATGGCGAAACCGGCGAAGATGTGACGCAAAATATCAAGACCATCGAAAGCGTGCCGTTGTCTTTGCGGATTCCCGAAGCCGGCGAATTAAAAAAAATCGGATTATCGGAAGCCGAGGCGAAAAAGATGATCGGCGCGGCGCAAACGGGAAAAATCTATGTCCGCGGCGAAGTGGTGATGACCAAAAAGACTTTTGCCAAGCTGAACAAAAAATATGAACAAGCGGGCAAACCGCTCTTGGCTAATCCGCGGAACGGCGCGGCCGGTTCAATCCGCCAGCTTGATCCGAAGATTACCGCCGAGCGGGAACTTGATTTTTACGCTTATGAAATTTTGGGCGATCTTAGCTTAACTAAGCAGAGTCAGAAACGGGAAGTCTTGAAATTATTGGGCTTTAAAGTGATCGCGGAAAATCGGGTTTGCCAGAATTTGGAGGAAGTTTTTGCTTTTTATAAAGAGATCGGGGCCAAGCGGGAAAAATTGCCGTTCGAGATCGACGGCACAGTCGTCAAAGTCAATGATCTGGCGCTTTGGGATATTTTGGGCATGGTCGGCAAAGGCCCGCGCTATATGATGGCTTTCAAATTTCCGGCGATGCAAGTTACGACGCGAGTGAAAAATGTCGTCTGGCAGGTCGGACGAACCGGAATATTGACTCCGGTGGCGGAATTGGAAGCGGCTGAAGTCGGCGGCGTGACCGTCACGCATGCGACGCTGCATAATTTCGATGAGATCGGGCGGCTGGGTTTGAAAATAGGGGACACGGTGATGATCGAGCGCGCCGGCGACGTGATCCCGAAAGTCGTCCAGGTTTTGCCAAAATTGCGGACCGGCAATGAGAAAAAAATTAGCGTGCCGAAGATCTGCCCGATGTGCGGCAGTAAAGTCGAACAGGTAAAAGGCGAAGTCGCTTATCGCTGCGTCAGCCGCGATTGCTACGCGGTTACCTTGCGCGGCCTGATCCATTTTGTTTCCAAAAATGCCGCCGATATCGAAGGCTTGGGCAAAAAGATCGTCGAGCAATTAGAAGAAGAAGGTTTGGTTTCCGATATCGCTGATTTTTATTCATTGACCGAAGGCGATTTAAAACCCTTGGAGCGTTTTGCCGAAAAAAAAGCGCAGAACATCATCGAGTCGATCAATGCCCGCCGAGTTTTGGATCTCTCTAGATTTATTTATGGTTTGGGTATCCGCCACGTCGGCGAAGAAACCGCCATCACTTTAGCAAAAAATTTTTTAAATTCCCCTCCTTTCCAAGGAGGGGATAGGGGTGGTTTGCCGAAAAATAAGATTTTTATAAAAAACGTTGTCGAATATTTTAGTAAATTATCTTTAGAAGATATCCAAAATATGCCAGATGTCGGTCCGATCGTCGCCGAAAGCATCAAGGAATGGTTTGGCAATAAGAAAAATTTGAAAGTTTTGGAAAAACTGGAAGAAAACAGGGTTAGCTTAAAAAGCGAAGCGCGATTAGCATCCGCCTCGGGCGGGCCTTTGGCGGGAAAAACGTTTGTTTTAACCGGCACAATGGCCAAATTGACAAGAGATGAAGCGAAAGATAAGATAAGAGAATTAGGCGGAGAAGTTTCCGAATCAGTCAGTAAAAAAACCGATTATGTCGTCGTCGGCGAAGAGCCGGGAAGCAAGCGCGACAAAGCGATCAAGCTCGGAGTTAAGATTTTAAATGAAGAAGAATTTTTGAAGATGGTTAAGTGAATTTTTTCGTAACCCGTAACTCATAACTCGTAACGCCGAAAAGTCGTTGCGAAAAAGAGTTACGCGTTATGAGTTACGCGTTATGAGTTTGAGTAAAGATGAAGTAAAAAAAGTCGCGGCACTCGCTCGCTTAGAGTTGACCGAAGAAGAGATCGATGTTTTAACGCCGCAGCTTGGTAATATTTTAGGTTACATCGATCAATTAAAAGAAGTCGATACGACCAACACTGAACCGACCGCCCAAGTCACCGGCTTGTCGGATGTTTTTCGCGCTGACGAATATGAAGATTGGGATAAGTCCGAAGTCGCTGCCGCCCTCGCGCAATCGCCGGCCGGCCTGGAAGGCAACCAGATCAAAGTAAAAAAAGTTTTGGAACAAGATTAATTTTTGTCATTGCGAGGAGTTCCGCCTCGGAACGACGTGGCAATCTCGCGCCTCGCGTTTTTCTTCTTTTGTCATCCTGCCTGTCCGCCTTGGGAGGGAGCGCCGCGCGAAGGATCTATCAGCCGAGAAGTTATTAAAACACAATCAAACATTAGAACGGATATGCGTAGGAAATATCGTTTCCCCTGTTAAAAATTATGCCGAAGAAGTTCGGAGGTTATACAAAATAGATCCTTCGCCTGCGCCAGGGGCTCCGGCTCAGGATGACAAATATTTTTATGAAATTAAATGAGTTAACTATAAAACAAGCGATTGAAAAATTGGACTCGGGTGAAACAACCTCGGTTGATTTAACTCGCGCTTGTTTGGATCGGATTAAGGAAATTGACGATAAAGTTAAAGCGCTCTTAACGGTTTGTGAGAAAGAGGCAATGGAAGAAGCTGAAGCGGCTGACGCTCGCCGCGCGAAAGGGGAGAGGGGCGGCTTGCTTGGCATTCCTTATATCGCTAAGGATAATATTTTGACTCGCGGCGTGCGTACTACGGCAGCTTCCAAAATTCTGGAAAATTATATCGCGCCGTTTGACGCGACGATAATCGAAAAATTGCGCAAGGCTGGCGCGGTGCTTTTGGGTAAAGCCAATCTGGATGAATTCGCCCATGGCGCGTCCACGGAAAATAGCGCTTATGGCCCGACGCACAATCCTTGGGATCTGGAAAGAGTTCCGGGCGGATCATCGGGCGGACCGGCCGCGGCCGTGGCGGCGGATATGTGTCTTTTCGCTTTAGGCACTGATACTGGTGGATCGATTCGTTGCCCGTCCGCGTTTTGCGGCGTAACCGGAATCAAACCGACCTATGGCCGGTCTTCGCGTTTTGGTCTGATGGCTATGACTTCTTCGACTGACGTTCCCGGCCCGATCACCAAGACCGTGGAAGATGCTGCCCATGTGTTGGAAATTATTGCCGGCCGCGACGGCCGCGACGCGTCAACGGTTGGCGAAAAAGTTCCCGAGTATGCGAAAAATTTCAAGATAGATTTTAAAAATATCAAGATCGGGATTTTCGATGGTTTTTTCAGTGAAGGCGTGGACAGCGAAGTGAAAAAATCCGTCGAGGCGGCGATCGAGAAATTTAAGTCTCTGGGCGCGGTTACCGTGCCGGTCAGCTTGCCTCATATCAAATATGCCATTCCGGTTTATTATATCATCACGCCGTCGGAAATTTCCTCCAACCTGGCGCGCTTTGACGGAATCAAATACGGTTTTTCCGATAAGGAAGCAAAAAATCTTTTGGAAGTTTATACTAAATCCCGCGGCAAGGGTTTTGGCAGCGAAGCCAAGCGCCGCATCATGCTCGGCACTTATGCTCTGTCAGCAGGTTACAGAGACGCTTATTATCTTCAGGCGCAAAAAGTCCGCACAAAAATAAAAGAAGAGCTTGATTATGAATTGTCGCGCGTTGATTTTATTTTGACGCCGACTCAGCCGACCCCGGCTTTCAAAATAGGGGAGAACGCGACTGATCCCTTGAAAATGTATCTGGAAGATATTTTCGTTTCCGGCCCGTCGCTTGCCGGTCTGCCGGCCATCTCGATTCCCTGCGGTTTCGCCAACGGCTTGCCGGTCGGCATGCAATT
>JAQTUZ010000019.1 GCA_028707065.1 Patescibacteria group bacterium
ATTGTCGTGGATATGAGTTCTGATAAGACTAAGGAAATAGCCTTGAAATATACACCAAATGTTTTTTCTTATCATCAGTCGGGAACTGAGGCGAGAAGTGCGCAAAAAAATTATGGTCTCTTGCAAAAATCGACAGGAAAATTTTTATTGTCTCTTGATGCGGATATGAACATAGATAATGGGGTAGTTAAGGAGTGTGTTTCTAAAATGACGCAAGACATGCAGTTAGTAGGGCTTTATATTCCGGAAATAATCTCGGGCGATGGCTGGTGGAGCAAAGTCAGAAGATTTGAAAGAACCTTTTACAACGGCACTGTTATCGACGGGTTAAGATTTTTCACCAAAGAAGCATTTTTGAAAGTCGGTGGCTTTGACGAAAATCTTTATGCTTGTGAAGATTGGGATTTGGATAAAAGACTGAAACAGTTAGGTAAATTTGGCATTATTAGCCTTCAGCTTTATCATAACGAAGCGGAATTTAACTTAAAAAAATATTTGAGCAAAAAGGCCTATTATTCAAATAACTTTGAAAAATATTTTTCCAAATGGGGCAAGAGCGATCTGGATGTAAAAAAACAGTTTGGATTATATTATAGATATTTCGGAGTTTTTATAGAAAATGGTAAATGGAAAAAGTTATTATCTCATCCAATTTTAACATTAGGAATGTATTTTTTGAGAGGATTGGTGGGGATAGTTTATTTAACCAGTGGGGATTATAAATAATATATATGTATTGTTCAAAAGTATACTTTCCTGTTTTTCAAAAAATGCCTTTACCCGTAAGGCATCTGATAACGAAAATAGTTAATAAACCAGTTTTAAAGAAAGGAGTAAATATATTCGGCTGGACCGTTTTTGGCCCCAACGTTTTCATTGACGAATATAGTTATTTGTACCGGCCGAGAAGATTGGAAAACATAACAATAGGTAAACTTTGTTCTATCGCTGATGGGTTATATTGTATGCCGCACCAGCATAATTTTTATAATTATTTTAATTATAAATTTAACGATTATTATTCGCCATTCTCTAAAAAATATAGAAGAATTAATCAGACCGATATAATTAAGAATATTAAAATTGGCAACGATGTTTACGTGGGTTGCAATGTCACAATTTTAGGTGGCGTCAATATTGGTGATGGTGCTGTTATCGCCGCCGGAGCTGTCGTCAACCGGGATGTCCCTCCCTATACAATTTATGGTGGGGTGCCAGCAAAATTTATTAAGGAGAGAGAAATGAACGATGTTAGAATAAAAAACGTTGATTACTCTAGTGATAATTATCTTTCCGAGGTAGAGAGCATCATTAAGGATTATTCAATTAAATTGTGAATATAATCGTATAGAAAAGCTGGCATGATAATAACTGTAAATTAAGATGCAAATAAATGTTTGACGAATACTTGATTCACCTTTGCTGTCCCGAATGCAAAAGTGATTTGATTAGCGGGGACAACGTTTTAGTTTGTAAAATTTGCAAAACGAATTTTGAAATTAGGGAAAAGATTCCTGTTTTGAAATGCAGAGACTTATTAAGTGGGCACTATATTGATCAAATAAATTATTTTGAGCATGAAATGAACGACAGATTTTGCCGGTATAAACTTGAAGAATGGCAAAATAGCTACGTAAAAAGATTCCTGAAAAATTTTAGAGATTTAAATAATAAATTAGTCTTGGATTGCGGGACGGGGAGCGGATATTTAGCTTTAGAATTGGCCAAGCTAGGTGCGAAAGTAATAGCCTGTGACCTAACGCTAAAAAATTTGATAAATTTAAGGAAGGTTGCCGCGGAATTAAATTTATTAAATAAAATTATTTTTATTTGCTGTTCCGCCGAGGCATTACCTTTTAAGCGCGGTATTTTTGATTATTACATTTCCAATGCCGTACTGGAACATTTGCCGAAGGAAAAAGAAGCTATTGCGGAAATGAGCCGGGTCTGTAAGAATACTTCGGGGTTAATGATTACTGCGCCATTGTCAATTATATATCTAAATCCAATTTTCATTCCCGCAAATATTGTTCACGACCGGCGAATAGGGCATCTCAGAAGATACGATGAAAAAATTTTGACAAACAAACTAAAGGATTTCAAATTGATTAAAACATATTACACCGGCCATTCAAAAAAAGTTTTAAAAGCATTAATTAATCATTTTTTAAAAAAGATTATATTCAACGAGCTTAAAATGGAAAAAGAAGACGAGAAAAAGGAGAACAGAGTGATTTTTGCCAGCAACATAATTTGTTTTTTTAAGAGATGATAATTATGAACGATAAAAAAATCGTAATATATTCGCATAATGGGCATAATTCTAGACGAGGCAATTGGGATGAGGAACTGGTTAATTATCTTGTTAATCGGAATTATGGCGACATTTTGCATTGCAGATTTCCTTTTGGTAAAGATTCGCTTAAATCAATAAGATTATTCCTTCATCAAAATAACACACTGAAAATACGCGAGTCATGGATAAAATTCGATAGTCCAGAAATAATTTCTTATATTAAAGATTTTTTCTACGGTTTTTTCTACGGCTTTATTTATTTTAAAAATATCGATTTATTCGTCGGGACGAATAATTTGTTGACTTTTGTAGGTTTATTTTTTAAAAAACTTGGTCTGGTTAAAAAAGTCGCCTATGTTGTAATTGATTATACGCCAGTCAGGTTCGACAATAAATTAATCGATTCGGTTTATTACTTTTTAGATAAAATCGCTTGCTATCATAGTGATGTAGTTTGGCCCCTAAATGTTAAAATGCTGGAGGGCAGGGAAAAAGATGGCAGAATTGATTTGCGACGCGTAAATTTTAAGGAGGCGCCATTCGGCAATAATTCCATGTCTTTTAATAACGAGGCTGGCAAGAACCACGATAGGCACAAAATAGTATACTTGGGAAACATTCTGAAAAACAAAGGTTGCGAATTATTCGTACCGACAGTTAAGGCATTATTAGATTCCGGTCTGACAGATTTTAAAATGGAAGTCATCGGGAATGGCGACGTCGATTATCTTGCGCAGGCGATAAATACCAACAATTTAGGCGGCTACTTTAACTTGCGAGGTCGGATCGAGAACCAGGATGAAATTAACGGCATTTTATTAAGATGCGGTATTGCCATCGCGCCTTATTATCCCGCAGACGAAAACAGCTATAGTTATTATGCCGACCCGGGAAAAGTAAAAATATATCTGGGTTGCGGACTGCCGATCGTGATAACCGATGTTCCGCCGATTGCCAAGGATATCGTTGCCAATCAAGCGGGCTTGATAGCTGGTTATGACGCCGGGGATTTTGCCGATAAAATTTTGGAAATCTCGGAAAATTATGAACTTTATCGCGCGAATGCTATAAAATTTGGTAAATTATTTAATTGGAACATAATCTTTGAAGAATTGTTTAAGGATATTAAAATTTGATAAAAATAAATCAGAGTTTTATTAATATGCCGATTATCAAGGATCAAGAATATTTTTTTGATATAGACTCCAAGATCGATAAGGAAATAAAGAAAGATTTTTTTTTCGATTATTCAGTTAAGGAGATTCTGTTGGGATTCAATTGGCTAAAGAATATCCATTCTGTTTTGGATTACGGCTGCGGCATTGGGGTGACATTAGATTTGTATCTAGAAACGACTAAAAATTTTAGTGCCGTTGTCTATGGGGTAGACATTTCGGCGGGTGCGATAAAGAGAATAACCGATAAATATAATGCAGATAGTTATCATTTTTTCAGGATTCAAAATAATCAAATACCTCAAATCGCTGATGGCAGTATTGATGGGTGTTATATGATCAATGTTTTGCACCATTCCGAAGACCACCTAGTAATTTTTAATGAAATATTTAGAAAATTGAAAACGGGCGGAAAATTTTTTCTTTCTGATCTTTCTTATAATAATTTTATAATTAATTTTGGCAGAAATATTTTTATTTATCTCCCCAATTTTTTTAAAAAAAGATTTTCTAACGATTTGGTTATTGACGGAAATATTCCCGCGAAGTACAACGTGGACATTGAGGAAACTACAAATCAATTAAAAGCGGCCGGCTTCGAGATAGAAGAGATGGGCTTTGGCCATTTATTTGTTTTTATTTTCGATTGGCTGAATAAACTATTCTTTATTAAAAAAATACCCTTTTATGATCAAATGCTAAAATTATCAAACAGTATGGAAACTTTTTTGTTAAAGCATGCCTTTTTCCAAAAAAAATCGCACATTTTTTATATTAAATGTTTAAAATCTGATAATGAAAATATTACATAATCTTGATTTTAAAACTATATTTGTAATTCACTACGAATATTTTGTTTTTGCGGTAATTTTTGCATTTCCGATGTTTTTTTGGTTTTCAGGCGGTAATGCAATCTTCGGCCATGATGGTTCAATTTTGATCAATCCTTCCTTGGATTTTGCCAAATTATTTTATTCCATGTGGTCTGATTACTTTAACGGGACGCTTCTGAGCAACCAGGGAATGATTGTTTTCGCCGGGATTTTGTATTTGTTCAATCTGATAAAATTAGCTTTTGTAATTCGAGCGATTATTCTTTCGCTGGTGTTCGTATTGCCGGTTGTCTCAATGTATTATTTTTTGCGGACATTCCTTGATAGTACTGGCAGGAATAAAATTTATTTGTTGGTATGTTCCTCGTTCTACGGTCTAAATTTTTTCGTAGTTCAGCGCTGGCACGAGGTTCAGTGGGCTTTTTTAATATCCTACGGTTTGCTTCCTTTGCTTTTGGTTGTAATTTATCGTTATTTGATAACGGGTAGATTTAAATATGTATTTTCAGGCTTGCTGATCCTGCTATTAAATTCGATTAATATTTCTGACCCACCGGTCATAATAGGTTATTGGGGGATTACTATTTTGTTGTTGATCGTGCTCTCCGTTGTTTTTAGAAAAATTCAGTTATCGGTAATGATAAAAAGATTAGTAATTTTTTGCGTGCTTTCTTTCTTGAGCGTTTTGTTTGTCATTATTCCGTTGCTTTATGTGATTCTTGGAGTTAAATCTCAGGAATTTTCCAATACTGGCATTGGGCTGGATTATGTGAATTTAACTATGCAGCGCGAGGGGATACTTGGTTTAGTCAAGCAAATGGGTTACTTTCTTTTGTATACGGAGCGGTATACGGGAGGGTATTTCTATGAATTTATTAATCATTATTTTTATAATCCGTGGTTGATATTAAGCGTTTTCTTTATAACTATTTTGTCTTTAAGCAGTTTGCTCATTAAGCAGAGAGACCATTTTTTATCTTTTTTTTCGGGCATAACAATCGTTCTGGGGCTGCTTTTAGCAAACGGAATCCAAGATCCGACGGGAGGTTTATTCCGTTGGCTTTTCTTGCACATTCCATTTTTTTGGATTTTTCGCAGTCCGGATAATAAGTTTTATCCTTTATACCTTTTTGGCATTTCCCTTGGTTTGGCTATATTTTTCGTGCAATCAAAAATTAAAACAAAAATTAAAAATTTTCTGCTCGTTTTGACTTTAGGCGCGATTCTAATCTATGCTTTTCCCATTGTACTAAATCTGGTTCCGCAACCGCAACATCGAATAAAAATTCCCGATGATTACCGGCAGATTGCGCAGACATTGAATCTGCAAAAATTGGATTTTAACGTAGCCATTGTCAATAAAAATTATTTCGGAGATTTTATCTGGAAAAATGATGCTAAATTTGGCGGCGCCAACCTATTGCTGCCTCTGCTGGTAAAGGGGATTATCTGGAATCCAGCCGACAGCTATTCTTATAAAAATAACACCGAAATATACAACAGCGCTCTTTATGGCAATTTGAATATAAACGAGAGGATCTTGGCGCTCCTAAATATCAAGTATTTAATTTTGAATAAGGATTTGGACTATAACCAGCTGACAAAAGCCACTAATTTGGTTTATAGAGAAAATACTTTGGCTCAATACGAGGATGCTCTGAAAAATTTTACAGTTGCGTTAGAGAATGATTATGTCAGGGTTTATTCGTTGAATAGGCCGCCTATTAGTGTTTTTTATACCCCAGATAAAATTTTATATCCTAATCAATCCGGTGCTTTATCTTCGGTAGTTTTGAATTCCATTTATGAAGCTCGTGCCGCAATATTTTTTAATAATCAGGCCACGGTCAGGAACAATCTTAATATTGATAAAAGTGTTGATTTTGGAACTGGCGACTTAGCCGAGGAGACCATTGACAATACGCCGGTTATCGAATACAAGAAGATTGATCCGACAAAATATCGGGTAATCATTCATGGCGCCAAGGAAAATTTTCCGCTGGTTTTTTCCGAATCCTTTCATCGGGGCTGGAAGGCGTATTTAGTTAAGAGTTATAAAGTTAGTAAAGTTGAAAGTAGTAATTTGGCGAATTATAAAATATTGGATGGCAATGAAGATGATCAGGCTACAACCGATGAAGTAAAAGGTTTTATCAATCGGGGATATGTTTCGACGCTCGGTGATTTGCAAGAAAAAAAGATCAGGCATGATAAATGGGTGAATAATAAAGAAGTTTTAGATTATAACGAAAAATATAAAATTGATTTTGTTTCGAAAAATTTTCAGGATACGATCCAAAATGATAATCTGCCCAATGGCGCTTTTTATGAAACTTGGTTTAAGAAGCCGATTGCCGACAACTATCATATTATGGCCAACGGTTATGCTAACAGCTGGATAATCGATTTGGACAAAATTTGCGGGCAAACCACCCCCAAACCCCTCCTTGCAAAGGAGGGGAGTGCTTGCGTCAAGAATGCGGATGGATCTTATGATTTTGAAATGGTGGTGGAATTTTGGCCCCAACAATTGTTCTATCTCGGCTTATTTGTTTCGGGCGCAACACTTTTGGGTTGCCTCGGGTTTTTGATAATTATTTGGCGCAGAGAGAAAAGACGCAAAGAAATGAAATAGCGATATTTAAAATATGGAAAAAGATGATATTGTCATAACTATTAAAATTCCCGGCCTGAATAAAAGTATTTTGAGGTCATTCGCGGGCTGGATCAAAGCTAAAAAATGGTGGCTGGCGGTTTTGGTAATTTTAGAAGTATTGATTTTCTGGAAACTCGGAATCAGCGCCGGTTTATTGTGGCTGGTGTTTATTTCCTTTTTGTTTTTTGAGTGGGACGCCAGGATCGTCGCTTTTTTTGCCTTGGTTTCCCTGGCTTGCTGTCCGTTCTTGCTGATTTTTAAGAATGAAACTTTGGCTGAACAAATGGCCGTTTACGCCTATTATTTTTTGATCATGACGGTGGTTTTGCAGATTGTTGAATATTGGAGCAATCCAAAACAGGTTGCCGGCGAAGAAAACGATGATTAAAATAGGATTTTTCTTGCGGTAGAATTATGTTTACTAAATAGATCCTTCGCGCGGCGCTCAGGATGACAAAAAAGCGCGGAATTGCAAAAAGAGGAGATGACAAATAAATATGTCAAAGGAGACTTTAGGTAATATATTTTTTTTCGCAATCGTTTGCCTGGTTGTTTTATGGCAAATGTTTTGGCCGGGGTATATTTTAACCCTGGATATGGTTTTTGCGCCGCATTTGAACTTTAATGCTTGGTTCAGCGAAGGCAATTTTTTAAATTCCTCGCCGCTGATCTATCTGTTAAAATTTTTGAATTTATTTTTGGCCGGCTGGGTCATTCAAAAAATATTAATTCTCGGCTTGTTTTTTTTGATCGGTTATCTGGCTTATCTTTATCTGCCGGTGCCGAAGAAAAATTATGCCCGCTATTTCGCGGCGCTGGTTTATCTGATTAATCCGTTTGTTTATGAAAGATTTTTGGCCGGTCAGATAACCGTTCTATTTGCTTATGCTTTTTTGCCGCCGTTTATCGCGGCGCTGATCAGATTTCATCGCCAGCCGCTTTGGAAAAGTGTTTTTAAATTATTCGGCTGGTTGATTTTGATAAATATTTTTTCGTTGCATCTTTTCGTGATGAGTGTGCTGGTGCTGGCGGGATATTTTGCGGTGAGTTTTTTCTTAAGACAAACCACCCCCAAGCCCCTTCCTTCGACAAACTCAGGACAGGCTCTTGAGAAGGAGGGGGATTTAACACACCCCGTCTCGTCAGGGACGAGCCACCCCTCTCGAGAGGGGAATTTTAATCCACCCCGCCTCGCTAACACACCCCGTCCGCGCGGCGCGGCCACCCCTCTTGATAGAGGGGATTTCGGCACCCCTCCCGGGGAGGGGAATTTAACACACCCCGGTTCCGCGGCGGAACCACCCCTCTTAATAGAGGGGACTTTTACTCGCCAGTGGGATTGGGCGATAAAATTTCTGGTTGGTGGGTTGGTTTTTTTGGCAATCAGTTCTTACTGGCTGGTGCCGTATTTTCTTAATCAAGATTCGTCGGTCATTAATAATTTTGATCAATCCAATTGGCAGGCGTTCAAGACGGCGGGCGATAAGCATTTAGGAACGGCCGTTAATGTTTTGTCTTTGTATGGGTTTTGGGAAGAGCATGAAAATTGGGCGGGCTATTTCATTTGGCCGAAAGATAATTATGTTTTTTGGCTGATCGCGACGCTGGCTTTGCTTATCTTAATAATTAGCGGCATTATTTGGGGCGTAAAGGAAAAAAGAAAGTTGGCGATTGCTTTAACATTGATCGGCTTGGGCAGTTTTATTTTTTCTTGCGGAGCAGGGGATACTATTTTTAAAAATTTGAATTGGTGGCTGTTCGAACATTTTTCTTTTTGGCGAGGTTTCCGCGATAGTGAAAAATGGACCAGCTATCTGGTTTTGGTTTACGCGATTTTTGGCGGTTGGGGCGTTAGCTGTCTTAGCGAATTTTGGCAGAAGAAAAGAATTGAGAAATATTTCGTCTATCTGCTGATGACATTGGCGATTTTAGGAACATATACCGAGCTGGGCGGATTTGCCCGGCAATTGCAGCCGGTTTGGTATCCGGAATCCTGGTATAAAGCCAAACAAATTTTAGATCAGGACAAAGAAGATTATCGGATTTTATTCTTACCCTGGCATGCTTATCTTTCTTTGAATTTTAATCATAAATTGATCACGGCCAATCCGGCTGACCAATTTTTCGGCGGTAAAATTATCCAAAGCCGCAATATGGAAATGCCGGGAGCGTCCGGCAATTATATCGATCGGAAATATATCGCGCTGGACAAAATGATTACCGATGATAATTTGAGCGCCGAGATGATGCTTGATGTTTTGCAAGAGAATAAAATTAAGTACATAATTTCTCTCCCTGATCTGATTGGCGCGGATAAGTATCAATATAATTTTATTAATCAGGGTAAAATTAAGCCAATATTAGAGGAAAATGATTTAAAATTATTTACGGTCAGTGCGAAGTAATGTATAATATTAAACGAGGAGGCAGACTGTGGATAACTCCATAATGAAGATTCGCAATTTTTTTGGTTTAAATAAAATTATTAAAAAGTAAAAAATTATGCTCAAAAAAGCGATCATTTTAAGCTTGGCGGTGGCGGCAATCGTCATTGTTTCCGGCAAACTGGACAAAGGAAATTTATTTAACATTCAAGCGGCTTACGGCTACGGCGGCAGTGTCAGCGTATCGTACTGCTCCAGCGTCGTCTATGGCGATTGGAAAGCGTGCGCCAGCGGTTATCAGTATCGCGATGTCTTAAGCCAATTACCGACTTATTGCCAATTAACCGCGACTCAACAAGCGGCGAGAACGGCAGTTTGCGGTCAGACGGCGAACGTAACGACTCCGTCAACTCCGGAAAACGTGACTACCCCGGCTGCTAATGTTTTGACGACAATCGCTAACGAAGCTACGCTTATCAGCGCCGATAATACGCCAACTTTATTGACGATGTTGGGAACTTCGATCGACGCGAACAAAGCACAAGCCAATTTAGTAACATATAAGTCAATTTTTGCTCTGGACAACCAAATCAGTTCGGTGGAAAAAACAACGGTTAATGATTTTATCACCTACGGAACTCCCAGCACTTTGAAATTAGGCGCCGGTGAACGGGCGGGAGTCGTTAATTCGTATTTCCAAGCCTTTAAGAAAATGCCGGTTGCCGAGTCGGGTTGGTCTGATATCCTTAAGATCGCCAATGGCCGCTGGCCGGGTGAAACCAGCGCGGTTGCGGAAAATCAGGCTAAAGTTGAGTTTAAAAAAGTTTACGGTCGTAATCCGGTAATGACCAACACCTACGATTCGAACGCGGTTACAATTATATCTTACGGTTTGATACCGGCTAAACGCAATTTGGCCAGTGAAAAGGTCGCCATTAATACTTTCCGCCATTATTACGGCTATGCCCCGTCCAGCGCTTTGGCCTGGAACGTGGTTCGCGCCATCGCTTATTCCGGCGCGAAAAGATAATTAAGATCTGAAGAAAAGAAGATAAAAAAACGTCAGCTCAAAGCTGGCGTTTTTGATTTGTTCGGTCACCTTGGGCGGGGTCGCGTTTGAAATGACACTCAAAGCCTAAAATGATATAATCGAAAGTGATATATTATTGATTTGTCAGGTCGCTAATCGCGGCAGAGTCCGCTTCGCCCGTCCCAAGCTTGCCGAAGGGCGAGGCTCTGCCGGGGTCAAAAGTAATATTAGAATTTCAGATTTTTAACAATATAATTCATTAAAAAAGTTATGAATAATTATTCGGGATTAAGCGCGGAAAAGGCAAAAGGGCTTTTGGCCGAATTCGGACCCAACCAGATTTATGAACCGGAAAAGATCAGTTTTTTCGGCATCGCCCGGCACGAAGTTACCGAGCCGATGATCCTGCTTTTGCTGGTGGTCGGCGTGGTTTACAGCATCTGGGGAAAATTGGGGGACGCGATCACGATCTTCGCGGTGATCTTCGCTTTGGTTTTCGTGGAAGTTTATAATGAATTCCGCGCCAAGAAAGCGATCACCGCTTTGGGCGAAATCAGCGCGCCCAAAACCAAGGTTTGGCGCGAGGGGAAGATCATGGAAATAGATTTGGCGAACGTCGTGCCCGGCGACCTACTTGTTCTGATTACCGGGACAAAGATCGCGGCTGACGCCAAGATCACGCAAACGCCCGGCTTGGAAGTCGATGAATCGGCATTGACCGGCGAATCTTTCGCGGCGGAAAAAAAGATTAACGAATATATTTACGCCGGCACAACCGTGACGCAAGGAGAAGGAATGGCGGAAGTGGCGGATACGGGAAAAAATACCAAGATCGGCAAGATCGCGAGTATCGCCAAACAAGTCAAAGCGCCGCGGACGCCGTTGCAGCTGGCGATGAGATCGCTGGCGGGAAAATTGGTTTACGTGGCTATTTTCTTTTCCATCCTGATTCCGGTGATTGGCTTTTTCCGCGGCCAGGATTTGAAAATGATGATTTTGATCGGCTTGTCTCTGGCCTTCGCGGTTATTCCGGAAGAATTGCCGATCGTCATCACCATGGTTTTGGGGCTTGGTTCTTATACTTTGTCGCGCCATAATTTTTTGGTAAAAAAATTGAAAGCGGCGGAAACTTTGGGCAATGCCACCGTGATCCTGACCGATAAAACCGGAACGATCACGGAAAGCAAGATGAAGATCGTCTCGCTTTATCCCGCTGACCGGCCGCAAGAAATTATCCGGCAGGCTTTTTCGTCTTTGTCCACCTTCGCTTTGTCCGCCCTGGATTTGGAAATAATCAGCCGCGCCGAAGAAATGAAGCTTGGCGAGCCGGGGGCGATCAAATTGCAGCGGAGTTTTGGCGACGGCCGAAAAACCAGAAGCGTCATCCGCCAAGCGGCCGAAGGTTTTGAATTGATCATGAGCGGCGCCCCCGAGGAAATTTTTTCTTGCTGCGCCGATGCAAGCGATGAAGCCAGGCGGGAATTATCGGATGAAGCCGGCAAAGGAAGAAGGGTGATCGCCATTGCCGTAAAAAAAATAGCCGCGCTTGATCAGGGCGGTTGGACCGAATGGGAAAAAAATCTGGACTTTGTCGGTTTGATCGGTTTTGAAGATCCGCCTCGCGCGGGAGTGGAAAAAACCATTGCCGAGGCTGCCCGAGCCGGCATCCGCACCATAATGGTTACCGGCGATCATCCTCTCACCGCCGCTTTTGTCGCCGCCGAGGTTGGCATAGCTTTAAATGGCAGCGAGGCGATGACCGGCCAGGAATTGGACGGTTTGTCTGATAGCGAATTGCAAAAGGCGGTTAAAACCAATTCGGTCTTTGCCCGCGCCACTCCGGAGCATAAATACCGGCTGGTGCAAGCCTTGCAAAAGAACGGCGAGGTGGTAGCGGTGACCGGCGATGGCATCAACGACGCGCTGGCGCTCAAAGGCGCGGATATCGGCATTGCCATGGGGATCAGAGGCACGGACGTGGCCAAGGAAGCCGCCGAGGTCGTCTTGGCCGATGACAATTATGTTACGATCGCCAAGGGGATTTTCGAAGGCCGGAAATTCTTTGATAATTTGCAGAAGGGGATAAAATATTATCTGTCAGTCAAGGCGGCGCTGATCATGATTTTCCTTTTGCCGGCAATACTCGCGATTCCTTTGCCGTTCGCGCCGATTCAGATCATCATTTTGGAATTATTCATGGATCTGGCCGCCTCGAGCGGATTTGTTTCCGAGCCGGCTGAAAAAAATATTTATACCCGGCCGCCCAGAGATCCCAAGCTAAGCATGTTCAGCAACCCGGAAATTCTGGACGTTTTGCTTAAGGGCGCGTTCTTGTTCGTCGCGGTCATTGGCGTTTATTTTTTCGCTTTGTCCCGGCATTTCCCGGTGCTCGAGGCGCAGACCATGGCCTTTTCCGCCTGGATCATCGGCCATATCGCCTTGGCTTTTGTTTCGCGGGCCAAAAAAGAAACGCTGGTGTCGCTTGGCTTTTTCAGCAATAAGATCATCAATCTTTGGGGCATCGCGGCTGTCGCCTTTCTTTTAGCGGCGATGTATCTGCCCGTCTTCAGCCGCTTGCTCAATTTGGAACCGCTTAAGGTCATTAATTTGATCATTGTCGCGGCCGCGGTCATCGCCTTCATCGGTTTATTGGAGATAAGAAAAATTATCTTTAAAAAATAAGCAGGAATTATGAATTAGGATTTATGATTTAAGCCTTAATTTTTAAATCGTTATTCTTAAATCTTAATCTATGAACTACAATGTCTTGGCTGGCAGCGGCACGATTTTAAAAACCGCGGCGGCTTTGAAAGAAAGAAACATTTCCGCGCAAGTAGTGGCAAACAAAGGCGAAGCGTTGGAGGTGGTTAAAAAATTGTTACCGGCGGGCGCGGAAATCATGACCGGCGGATCGACCACCCTGGAACAGATCGGTTTCGTGGATATTCTCAAAACCGGTCAACATCCTTGGCGGAGTTTTAAGGATAAAATTTTCGCCGAATCTGATCCGGCGAAGCAGGGGAGATTGCGGCAAGAAAGCTGTCTGGCGGAATATTTTCTGGGCTCGGTGCACGCGGTAACGGAAAAGGGAGAGATCGTGATCGTTTCCAATACCGGCAGTCAATTGCCTTCCTATGTTTTTTCCAGCAATAATGTGATTTGGATAGTCGGCGCGCAAAAGATCGTTCCAAACTTGGATGAAGGTTTGAAGCGCGTCTGGGAATATTGCCTGCCGCTGGAGGATCAGCGCCAGAAAAGCATTGGCGCGAAGGGTAGCGATATCGGAAAAATCGTGATCTTCGAGCGGGAAGTCTTACCTTTCAGAAAAATAAATTTGATTTTTGTCAGCGAAATTCTCGGATTTTAGAAAATATCAAATAACCAATAAAAAATAGCCAAACAATATTTTAATATTTAAATATTTTTTTAGTATTGGTTATTTGATATTGGATATTTAATCTATGTTTTTTTATCTATATCTGATTTTTGCCGCTCTGCTGGCGATTGCTTTGATAATTTTTATTATTACCTTCGGCGTGCCGATCTTTACCGGCGCGCCGTTTGCGGTTTCTTCGCGCCATAAGATAAAGAAGATGATGCCCTTGATCAAGGAGGCGGCGGCGGGAAGAGAAAATTTAACTGCGGTCGATCTGGGTTCGGGCGATGGCCGCATCGTTATTACTTTGGCGCAAAACGGTTTTATCGCCCATGGTCTGGAAATCAATCCGTTCCTGGCCTGGTATTCCAAATTAAAAATTAAATTGGCTGGTTGCGGGGGAAGAGCTTTCATAAAGCGCGCGAATTATTGGCAGGAAGATTTTTCGCGGTATGACGTGGTGGTTTTGTTCGGTGTTTTCTATATCATGGAAAAATTGGAGAAGAAATTATTGAGCGAATTGAAGCCGGGCGCCGTTGTCATCTGTAATCACTTTTTTTCCCCACCTGGACGCCGATCAAGCAGGAAGGCGATATCTATGTTTATCAGCAGCGCTGATTGACGAAAAAATTAATTTGTGGTATAACGGCTGGAACACTTAATTAAGGAGGTAAAAGTGAAAGCGGCCTATTTGCATATCTTAGCCACGAGAATCGATGGCGATTGGGTTCGCCATGTATTAGACAAAGGATTTGATCTGGTTTTTTACGTCGATTATCTGGAAAGCGATAAGGGTCCGCAGACTTCGACTTGGGCGCTGCAGAGAACGGAGCAGCCTTGCACTTTGAAAGGAAAAAGCATTGTCGATTGGTTGACGATGCGTCTGGAGCAAAAAGTCCCTAATAAAAAAAGCTATTTCTGGTTCATCAGCTTGCCGAGCCGAAAAGATTATAGCTCAGAGATTAGAAATTATTTGGTGGGCGGCGGAGTGGACGTGATTGACGTCGATATCCGCCAAGTTAAGAATACCGCCGATATCGATGCGGTTTTGGCCAAGCAATAAGTCGAGCTACTGCGGTTTTCCCAACACCGCAGTTTTTTATTCTATGATATAATTAGTTTGAGATTAAATGATAAATTATGCGTTATGATGTGGCGGTAATCGGCGGAGGCCCGGGAGGAATGATGGCGGCCGGCAGAGCGGGCGAATTGGGCGCCCGCGTGGTTTTGTTGGAAAAAAATAAGCGTTTGGGCGCGAAATTATTAATTACCGGCAAAGGCCGCTGCAATATTACCAACCAAACCGACTCGGAGCGGGAAATGATCGAGGCTTTTGGCAAGAATGGAAAATTTCTTTATCCGGCTCTGAAAAAATTCGGCGTAGCTGACGTCATTGATTTTTTTGCTAAACAAGGAGTCAAGACCAAAGTTGAGCGCGGCAATCGGGTTTTCCCAACGAGCGATAGTTCGCGCGATGTTTTGGACGCGCTGGTAGATTATTTAAACAAAGCAAAAGTGGAAATCAGATATAATTCGGCCGTTAAGGAAATTGCCGTTAAAGACAAGCGGATCGAAAAAGTCGTTTTGTTCGGCGGGCGTGTTATTGTCGCTGACAAATATATTTTGGCCACTGGCGGCAAATCTTATTCAGCCACCGGCTCGACCGGAGACGGTTATGCCTGGCTTGCCAAAATGGGCCACACGATCACGAAATTATCGCCGGCGCTCGTGCCGATAATCGTTAAAGAAAAAATCGTTAAAGAATTGGAAGGTTTGAGTTTAAAGAATGTAGAGATCGGTTTGTATAAAAACAGCAAAAAGATCGATTCCCGGTTCGGCGAAGCTATTTTTACGGCCGACGGGATGAGCGGCCCGATAATTATCGATCTGAGCGGAGCCATCGGCGAGTATTTGCCCGGACAGCTTAAATTGGCCATTGATTTTAAACCAGCCCTGGATTACCCAACGCTCGATCAGCGCTTGCAAAAAGATTTCGCTGCGGCGCCCAATAAAATGTTTAAAAATTATCTTGATGAGCTGCTGCCGCAAAAATTAATCCCAGTGATTATTAAACTTTCCGGCATTGATCCGGCCAAGAAAGTAAATTCGGTTACTCGCGAAGAGCGAAAAAGATTATTGCATCTTTTAAAAGAATTTTTTTTGACGATCGGGGGCTTGGCTGGTTTTGATCAGGCGATCATTACTTCGGGCGGAGTGGCGTTAAACGAAGTTGATCCCCGAACAATGCGTTCGAAAATTATCGATAATCTGTTTTTAGCCGGAGAAATTTTGGATCTCTCTGGCCCGACCGGCGGCTTCAATCTGCAGGCCTGCTGGAGCACGGGTTACGTCGCCGGCGAAGGCGTGATAAATACGTAGGAACGCAAAATATTGCGTTCCCACGGCAGCCGAACTAAAAATAGCCACCACGTGATGACTATTTTTTGGTATAAATCAAAATCTATATCTGCCGCGCTTAAGCCGTTTCCGGCTCGGCGCGCGCCAATAGATTTTGCGTTTGAAAGATAATTCGCCTTTAGCGCGCCTGAACTTTCCTTTACGAAAGCGATAAATGATCGGCCGGCTATTGGATATTTCCATGTGAGCGATATCGCCATCGGAAATATTTTCCAGATGTTTGATGATCGCCCGCAGAGTATTGCCATGAGCGGAGATGATGACATTGTTTTTCTTGGCGAGCCAAGGCGTTATTTCCCGGTGCAGATAGGGGATCACTTGCTGATAAACATCTTCCAGACTGTCGCCGCCCGGCGGCCGGCCGGTAAAGCTGCGCCGCCATTCCAAAACTTTTTTTTCGCCATATTTTTTTCTGGCTTGCGCTTTGTCCATTCCTTGCAGGCGGCCATAATACCGCTCATTCAGAATCGGCGTCGAATAGATGGGGATTTCCTTGCCGGTTAATCTGGTAGCGTAGCGATCGTGGTCGCCGTCTTTTTCTCCTCGGTGCAAAAAAATTCCGGTCCGATCCTGGCTGGATAAAATAATCAGCAGCGTTTCCTGCGCCCGAGAAAGTTCGGAAGTGAAAGCAACGTCGATTTTCAGCTGCCTCAATTCTCTGGCGTTCAAAACCGCTTCTTTGACGCCCAAACGGCTCAAGGGCACGTCTACCCAGCCGGTGAATTTGTTGGATAAATTCCAGCGCGATTGGCCGTGGCGGATCAAGATCAAATAGCTCATAGAAAATAATTAATAGTTCTTTGTCTTTATTTTATAACTTTTTTCCGATTTGGGTAAGAGCGGTTTGATAAGTTCACGCTTTCCTGATAATATAGATAATCCGAATCTACAAAATACCCGAACGCCCCAAAAACTACAAATCGAAAATGTGTTCGTAAAAAAGTTCGTAGTATTCGGATATTTCGTAGGTTCGGATTATATTTTAATTTATCTTTAATAATGGATAACACTCAAGAAGGAATTGAATACCCCGTAATTATCAACAAATATCTGGCCTTGAAAAATATTTCCAGCCGCAAAGAAGCGGACCGGCTGCTTAAGGCTGGCAAAATCACGGTCAATGGCAAACCGGGGGAGCCGGGGCAGATGATTAAGGCCGGCGATAAAGTTGAAGTTGATCTGGGCCGGAAGAGTTTGGTTTATTTGGCTTTCAATAAACCGCGCGGGATTATCACCCATAGTCCGCAAGGGGAAGAAAAAAGTATTGCGGATATTTTGCGCTTTCATCTTCCGGTTTTCCCTATCGGCCGTTTGGATAAAATGTCATCCGGCTTGATAATTCTGACTAACGATGGGCGGATTACCGACAAATTATTAAATCCGGATTTTGCCCATGAACGGGAATATGAAGTTGACGTTGATCGTCCGCTCACCCCGGAATTTTTGCATAAAATGGCGCAAGGCGTCGAGCTTGATGACGGCTATCTTACTAAAAAATGCCGCGCCAAAAAGATCCGCGACAAGACTTTTTTGATAATTTTGACTGAAGGCAAAAAACATCAGATCCGCCGGATGTGCGAAGTTCTGGGACAAAAAGTCGTTGATCTGCATCGTTTAAGAATTATGAATATCGGTTTGAATGGCTTGCCGGCGGGAAAGTATCGGCAGATCGTTGGTCTGGAATTAAAAGAATTTCTTAATGTTTTGGGATTAAATTAAGCTTGGTCTTTACAAAAAATAAAAGATGTGCTTTAATAATGTAAACCAATACACATTAAATGTAAATCAATACACATTAGCAGAAGGGGATTAACATGGCTGCGAAAATGATTGAAACTTTGCCTGAGGTATCAATTTGCGTCGATTGCGATGACCCTGAAAGAAAGGCCCTGTTGAAACAAGTGATCATTGATGGCGGATTGGTGAAAACCGTTTTTGCCGATAACAGCCATTTCACAACCGATCTAATCATTGTTGACCAGATTAGCAAAGCGTTCGAGGCCAGAGAATTTATCAACCAAACATTTATTTACATTCCGGCTGATGAAAAAATCAAGTATGCTTTGCCGGCCAATGTCTGGGTGCTCACAATAGATAAGCTTCTCGACAGTCTTAAAACGGCTCATTTTATCGCGGCATTGAGCGAACAAAAAAAGTGTCGCGAAGGCTTGCGGCAATAAAAAGACATACGATAAAAAAGAAAAAAGGCGTTTGGCTAAAACCAGGCGTTTTTTAATTATGATAAATAACCGATAAATTAAAATCCCTTTTTGCGCCACCTTTTTTAGTTAAGCGTTCTGTGCTAAGATAACATCACGATAATAAGCCTTTAAATAAAAATATGTACAAGAAAAAAAAGATCGCCCTGAAAAAACATCGCAAAAAACAGGGGAAAAAAGTCGGCAATTTGCGGTATTAATTCATCAGCGAAAAATTTGAACCATCTTTGATGAATAATAATTTGTCAGCCGCTGTTTTAGTAAAATAAAAGACGGAAATGCTTGATGCTTTCCGCCTTTGTTTTCGCCTTGTTTAGGCTGAAAATAATGTTCGCTTAAGGCAGTCGATCCTTTCCGCCTTTGATCCCCTGACAAAAAATTGATATTTGATAACGTTGCCGGGATGAATTGGCGGGATTAGATCCAAATTGTATTTCAGGAGGTTGAAGTATTCCGCCTGCCCGGAAATGATCCCGATTTGCCGCTCAACCCCTTTGGGGTGCAAAGCAATGATTCGGATGATTCCGTCAATGGCCTGGTCCGTGTTTAATTTAATATCATCGGCCGTCCGACCACCGGCAGCCAACCAATGTCTGGTGCGTACTTTTTTCCACCCAAAAAAGCTGAACGGTCTTAACCTGGCGCAAGCTTTGGCTCTTTTCCACCAGCGTTTGCTCGGGATTTCTTTTACGCCGGGAGGAAGGATGGTGTTTAATCCCGGGTAGACTCTCTTGCTTTTGCCGTTGTTTTTCCATTCGAGCAAACCGGTTAGCAGATCGAGCGTTTCCATTTCATCATACCTTCCCGAGCAGAAGAAATAATCAGGCCGCAAAGTTGAAAGTAGCCCCCGGAAATTCTTTTTAATGCTTGCTTGCAATTTCTCCTTGCCCCATTCAGTAAGAGCATAAACGCCGTTTTTTTTCATCTTGGATTTGCCGCTGGCAATCAGGTAGATAATGACCGGCCGCACGTCTAACTCAGTTTCATGTTCATTTATATTATTCATGATTGGCTCCTGGCTATAGTGAAAGGAACAATATTGTAACAAGGTAAATTAGCAGATTTGTAAATATTAGTCAATTTGGCCGATTTTCCCCGACGACTTAATTTTATGGGCTTGACGGTGCGAGCAAAAATGATACAATTTAATCATAAAAACAATATTTAATTTATGGAAAATAAAAAATTAATTTTATTCGGCGTAATTTTGGGCATCTCTTTGATCATCGGCACTTCGATCATTGCTTGGTCGCTCATAACGATCAAGGCCGCCCAGGATCAGATCACTGTTTCCGGCTCGGCCCGGCAGCGCGTCACTTCCGATTCGGTAAAATGGACTGGCAGCTTTTCGCGGATCATCGCGCAATCCGGAACCAAGGATGGCTACGCGCAGATGAAAAAAGATGAGAACGCGGTAAGAAAATTTTTAGCTGATAATGGCATCAAGGCTGAAGAAATAAATATTTATCCGGTGATGATGCAGGAAAATTATAATTACAACAGCAATAATTCCAATTTGCCCAAGCTATATACTTTAAGCCAGACCGTCGAAGTGCGCTCGAGCGACGTCAATAAGATCAAAAATTTGGCGGCCAATATCCAGCCGCTGGTCGATCAAAATGTTTTCTTTTCCACGACCGCTTTGGAATATTACTATACCAAGCTCGCCGAGATGAGAATCTCGATGCTGCCGGATGCCATCAAGGATGCCAAAGCGCGGGCCGATAAGATCGCCGAGGGTTCGGGCAAAATAATCAAATCGATTAAAACCGTCGATATGGGAGTGGTGCAGGTGCTGTCGCCGAATTCGGTGGATATTTCCGATTACGGCAGCTACGACACTTCCAGCATCGACAAGGAAATAATGATCACCGTCAAAGTAGTTTTTAATCTTAAATAATTTTTAAATAAATGATCCCTCCGCCCAGGGCGGATGGGATTTTATTTTTTAAAATAGAAGCTCTTTCTTTAAAGAGGCTGTCTAATAAGTTGCTTTCGTAGCGAGAGTTTCAAATTTCGAGCAGAATTTTTTATAATTTTTTGAGCTTATACGGGTGTATAGGCGAGAAAATTTAGAAAAAATTATGCCGAAATTTGAAAGTCGCAGTAGAAATGAACTTATTAGACAGCCTCTACAGGGGGCTGTCGGCGAATGCCCTTAAAATAAAAAGAAAGTTCTTTTAAGAAAATTTAATGAATGAAAATCACGCGGCAGTTGTCTGGCTGATATTCGGCCTTTGTGTCATTTTTGGCATAATCGCCGTCTATTTGACACCATTAGCCAGGGCATTCGGCGCCTAAAAAAACAGAAAGAGCCTCTTGGGTAGGAGGCTCTTTTTCGTTTTACCGGGCTTTGGCAATTTTTGCCTTTTTTCTTTTTAGCGTTATTTTTTTCTGAATTTTTTTCTGAAAGTGAAAGCCGGATACTGATAGCTGGTATTTTTTTCCGCTCGCAGGTTAAGCGCTAACGAAAGAACATAGGCTAACTCTTCAAAGCCTTTTTCCCCGTTTTTATTCAAAAATGCAATGTCATATTTGCCGTTTTTGGTTTCCATGGCGGTCCAGTTTATTTCGACCCTGTTTTTATCCAGGGCCAGAAGAATTCCTTCTTTTTCAATAAACATAATAGTGTCGCCATTCCGGATTTTTCGGCTTTTTTTAGTTTCAACATCAAACATACTTCCTCCTTTTAGCTTGTTGATGGATGATTTTGAGGCGTGAAAGGTCATTTAAAGTTATCATTTTATAATTGTTTTGTCAATGGTTCTCGGTAAATTGGCAAGAGCTATCGCATTTTATTCAAAGTGTTTCAAGTTTGCCGTTAAAATGTTAAAATGATTAAGGCAATATTAATTAATTAAATCATCTTATGCAAATCAAATCAGGTTTAAACCAGTTTAAAAATGAACGAGTTTTATTGGCCGTGGCCGGGGATCGGCGGGCTAAATTTTTTATCGCCGGCAACGGTGAAATTGATTTAGTTGGCGAGATCGAAGAGCTGGTTCCGAAATATGAAGACAACGAAGGATTTTTCGGCGGCAAGAAGGGCGGCAAATTAAGCCGGATGGGCAACCCTAACCATGAAGTGAATAAAGAATATTTATTTAATAAATTATCGAGCAAGTTCGAAGAAAAAGTTGGGGAAGCGGAAGCGAAGGAGGGGGCGATGTCAATCTATCTTTTTGCCCCGGCTTTTATTCATACTATGCTGGTCAAATCTTTGCCCAAGGCGATGGCCAAGCGGATAAAAATGAATATCGCCGGAAATTTTTTGCACGCGACGCCGTTCGAGCTTTTGGAATTGATCAGCAAAAATACCGTGGGCGGGAAAGTGATCACTGGCGGGAAGGCGAGAAAGATATTGGAAAGATAAATTGTAATACTAATGTCATACGAATACATACTAATTTAACGAATATTTTTTTAGCACGCATTCGTCATATTAGTATGTATTCGTGGATTAGTATTACAATCGGCAATTGATAATGAAAAATAAATCGCTGCTCAAACATCCTTACAAATTCGCCGCCATCGGCGGGGCTTTTTGGGGCTTAACTTTATTTTTATCGACTTTAATTTCAACGGCCACCGGCTATGGCGCGGCCTTCTTGAATATGGTCGGCGGAATCTATCCCGGCTACGAGATCAGCTTTTCCGGCAGTATCAATGCTTTGTTTTTTGGCTTCATGGACGGTTTTATCATCTGTTTTCTGATCGCTTACTTCAGCGGCGGAAGCAAGAAAGTAAAAAGTAAAAAATAATCCGAACCTACGAAATACCCGAATACTACAAATTTTTTTACGAAAGCTGACTTTGTAACCAATCTGGTTTTCGGTTCGTAGGGTTCGTAGTATTAGTATATTTTGTAGGTTCGGATTATGTTTATAATAAATAATTTTTGTGTTATAATTTAAATCTAAAACTAATTAACCAATTAACTAATCAACTAATTGACTAATCTATGAACATCGCTATCAACGGCTTTGGCCGGATCGGCCGCTCGGCTTTCAAAGCCATCTTGGACAAAAATCACCCGGAAAACAGGATCGTCGCCTTAAACGATCTGACCGACACTAAAACATTGGCGCACCTATTGAAATACGACAGCGCTTATGGAATTTACAATAAATCGGTTTCGCATACAGAAAAGGGAGTGGTTGTTGATGGCGTGGAATATCCGGTTTTTGCGATCAAAGATCCCATGGCTTTACCCTGGAAAGATTTGGATGTTGATCTGGTGATCGAATCAACCGGAATTTTTACCAGTATCGATAAGGCGAGCATGCATCTGGAAGCCGGCGCCAAGAAAGTCGTTTTGACCGCGCCGTCAAAAGGGGAAGGAGAAATGAAAACGATCGTTTTGGGCGTTAACGAAGAAGAACTGACGGCGGAAGACAATATTTTTTCCATGGCTTCTTGTACGACCAATTGCCTGGCGCCGATGACCGCGGTGATTGAAAAAGAATTCGGCATTGAGAAAGCGATGATGACTACGACTCATGCTTATACGGCCGATCAAGTTTTGGTGGACGGCCCGCATAAGGATCTGCGCCGCGCCCGCGCCGCCGCCGCCAACATCATTCCGACCACGACCGGCGCCGCCTTGGCTGCCGCCTTGACCATCCCGGTCCTGAAAGGAAAATTCGACGGCTTGTCTTTGCGCGTGCCGACCATCGTTGTTTCCATTTGCGACACGGTTTATTTATTGAAGAAAGAAGTTGATGTCGAAACCGTCAATAACGCGATCATTGCGGCATCAAAGACGGAAAAATTAAAAGGCATTTTGACTTATACGAACGAATCGCTGGTCTCGACTGATTTTATCGGCAATCCTTATTCCTCGATCGTTGATCTGTCTTTGACCAAAGTCGTGGGAGGCAATCTGCTTAAAGTTATTTCCTGGTATGACAACGAATGGGGCTATTCCAACCGTTTGGCGGATATGGCGGAATATATTAGGAAGAATAACTTGGTATAGAACTTTACGAACTACGAATTTTTACGAATATACGAATCAGCTAATTCATGCGGGGTTTTTGAATTCGTATATTCGTAAAAATTCGTAATTCGTAGAGAGAAGACTTATGGATATAATAACTAAGCTTAAAGACGCCGGGCTGAAGGGTTGCGGCGGCGCATCATACCCAACTGCCGATAAGTGGCAGGCGGTTAAGAATGCTTTCGGGCCGAAAAAATACGTCATCTGCAATGCCTCGGAGGGCGAGCCGAATGTTTTTAAGGACGGCTATATTTTGAAAAATTGGCCGGAAAAAGTTGTGGACGGAATGATGATGGCAATCGATTTTTTGCACGAGCATGAAGTTAAGGTTGAAGGATATATTTTTATCAATCACGATTATTCCCGGAAATATGGCCGGTTTTTGGCGCGTGAAATTCAAAAGCGCGGCGCCCCAATCGGAATTTTTGTGAAGCCGGAAGAAGGCGGATACATCTGCGGCGAAGAAACTACGATCTTAAATACGATTGAGGGAGGGAAGTCCGAACCAAGATTAAAACCGCCGTTCCCGACCGAGCGCGGACTTTGGGGCGAGCCGACCATTATTAATAATGTCGAAACTTTTTATCACGCGGCGAAAATCGCTGAAGGAACTTATCAAACAGTCAGATTCTATAGCGTTAACGGCGATTGCGCCCATCCCGGCGTTTATAAATTAAGCGACAATCGCTCGATTCAGCATGCGATCGCCGAAACCAGAAATTGGCCCAAGTATGATTTTTTTGTCCAAGTCGGCGGCGGTTCGGCCGGCGAAGTTTTGAATCAGCATCAGCTCAATGCTATGCCAACCGGCGCGATGTCTTTAACTATTTACCGCACGTCTAAATGGCCGGCCCGCGATCTTTTCCGCCATTGGATCGGTTTTTTCTTAACCGAATCCTGCGGCCAGTGCGTCCCATGCCGCGAAGGAACTTATCGTTTATACGAAACTATTAATGTTAAGAATCCTGACTGGAAACTATTTTTCGATATCCTTGACGATCTTTCCGAATCATCGTTCTGCGGCTTGGGATTATCCGTGCCAACGGCCATTGAATCGTATATAAAAAATGTTTTGTTAAATAAAGATTTAAATATAAAGGATACCGATAAAGAAAGCATTAAGAAGCTTTTTTAAAACCATAAATTTTTTATTTTTTGTCATCCTGAGCGCCGCGCGAAGGATCTATTGTCCGTAAAGTTGAAATTTGTCAGATCAAAATTTTGAATGATGAAAAATGAAATTTGTACAAAATAGATCCCTCGCCAGGGGCTCGGGATGACAAATTAAAAAAATGAATAAATTAAAGGTAACAATTAACGGCAAAGTGTATCACGTTGAGCCGGGCCAGACGGTTTTGGAAGTCGCCAAACAAAATGGGATTGATATTCCGGCTTTGTGTTGGCATCCGGATTTTCCCG
>JAQTUZ010000020.1 GCA_028707065.1 Patescibacteria group bacterium
ATTTATTATCCCCGAAGCATGGGCATTTAGCGCCTTGGAGGCGTTTATGTGGCGTTCAATCGCCGCCTGGAAATCACCGGAAATATAGACATTCAGCGCTTGAGTTCTGCTTTTGACGCGTTCATTCGATGCCCGGAGATCCGCCTGGAGATTCTGGAGATCCGCCTGGAGATTCTGGAGATCCGCCTGGAGATCATCGGGAATGGCACCATCCAGTTTGGTCCCGCCACAGGCCTGCTCCGGTTTCTTTTCATTTGCACCCGGATCGGCTAATAACAGCCTTATCGGGTCGATGCCGCACTCGTCAATAATTTTTCGCAATCCTTCTACGCCGATCAGGGAAACAATATTTTCCTTTTGCTGGCTCAAGAAGGCGTTCAAATTTTGAGTCAGCTCGGTTTTGTCGTCGGGCATCGCGCCTTGAACAAAATGGAGATTTTCGGCGATTTTGATTTTACGTTGTCCGCT
Source organism: Patescibacteria group bacterium (assembly GCA_028707065.1). NCBI lineage: Bacteria > Patescibacteria group bacterium. Next base: position 469 of record JAQTUZ010000020.1, read on the forward strand.
TACCGTCCAAAAATTCAGCGTCGGGGTCGAGCCATTCTTACCGTGAGGTTCGTCGATAACGTAAGAGGAGTTGTCGAATAAGGTGACAACATTGAAGTGCAATCGGTCGATTTCAGTGCGCGTAATCAATTTTATCATTTGCGTCGGCACCGAGATCGCTTCACCCTCGCAAGAAAAATCCAGATTTTCGGCGGCGCAAATGCCGTAAAACATTTGCCCTTCGGTTTTAACCAGTGACAAAATATCGATCGACAGCATTTCGCGAAGCCGTCTTTTGAAATCCTCGGCTTTATTCTTTCTTTCCTTTTTTTCGTTTTCTTCGCCACTCAATGAGATTCCTCCCAGCAAAAGCGCCAGGCAGGCCGCGCCAAGCGCCAATCCGCCGCCGACTTTGAATAAGCCTTTGGCCAAACCGGCGACAGCGCCGAAAGCGTGAGAAACGTCGCCCGAGCCAACATTGACAAGGCCGCCCCTGATAGGAAGGCCGCCCAGGGAACCGGTTAATATTTTTCCATCCATACAGACTCCTTTCTTAAGTTTGAAAAAACAAGCAATTATTATTGAACAGCTAAAGCTTGTCATAAATCAATCTTTTAGTCAAGAGGGGACAAGTAGTTTTTTAGCACTCTTGACACCCGAGTGCTAATTGAAGTAAAATGAAAATGCAATACTAAATTGTAATACTAAAATGTAATACTAATAAATACGAATACATACTAATCACACGAATATTAAATAACAAATTTAAACAATTAGAAAAGAATTCGTTATATTAGTATGTATTCGTAGATTAGTATTACAATAAAAGCGTCGAAAAAAAGAATATCTATGGACCGAAAAAAACAAATCCTAGCTGCTATTATCAAAGAACATATCGCGACGGGCGCTCCCGTCGGGTCTTCGAATTTGGTGGAGAAATATAAACTCGATTGTTCTTCGGCGACCGTCCGGAATATCATGGCCGAATTGGAAGAAGAGGGATTCATCCGCCAGCCGCATACTTCGGCGGGCCGGGTGCCGACCGAAGCCGCTTATAGATTATATTTGTCCGAAGTCATTGATAAAAAGAAAGTCAAAAAAATCAGAGATAAGGATTTGCGCGAAATCGATCTGGCTTTGGGCGATACGGATGAAGACTCGATGCGCGACACGGCCAAGACTTTGGCCGGTTTAACCGATTCGGCCGTGTTCTGGGCGTTCCATAAAAACAATTTGTATTACACCGGGCTATCCAATCTTTTCCAGCAGCCGGAATTCGTCAACTCGGGCTTGGTCTATAACGTTTCCTCGGTGATCGATCGGATGGACGAGATCATTGATAATATTTTTGAAAAGACCGGTTTGGAGGCGCAAATTATGATCGGCGAAGAAAATCCTTTCGGCAATTTCTGCGGCGCGATACTTGCCAAATACAAGCGCGGCAATCAATCCGGCCTATTCGGAATTCTCGGCCCGATGCGGATGGATTATGAACGGAATCTGTCGCTGGTTGAATATATATTGAATAAGTTAAAAAAGTAAAAATACTTTTGTCATCCTGAACGGAGCGTAGCGGAGTGAAGGATCTATTATGCGGGAAGTTCGTATAATGACTTTAAAAATTTTTGTCGAAGAAGTCCGTAGTTCCTGCAAAATAGATCCCTCGCGACGCGCTCGGGATGACAAAACAATAATATGCCTGACGAAAAATCCTCCTCCGCTAAAGCCGCGGGGGATAAAGAAATAAATAACGAAGCCTTGGAAGAAGCTGCAGTTGAATCCGCCGACGAAAAAATCCTGCGCTTGGAAACCGAGCTGAAAGACGCCAATGATAAATATTTGCGCGCGCTGGCCGAACAGCAGAATTTGGTTAAGCGGCAGGCCGCCGAGAAAGAAGATTTTGTCCGCTATGCCAATCAGGAAATCATTGCCGAATTTTTGATGGTCTATGATCATTTGAAATTATCCATCAGCTCGCTGCCGGAAAATGAAAAAGGCAGTGCCTGGGTTAAGGGCGTGGAAATGACCATTAAACAATTTAAAGATCTGTTATCAGTTAACGGTGTCGATGAAATCAAAACTACTGGCGAGAAATTTGATTCCAATACTATGGAAGCAGTTGAAGGCCAGGGCGAAAAGGTTTTAAAAGAGATAATGGCGGGTTATAAATTAAACGGCAAAGTTATACGTGCTGCTAGAGTTGTTTTAGAATAATGAAAAAAATAAATAACCAATATTAAATATCCAATACTTAAAAAAATATTTTAATAATTAAATATCTAAAACGCCTGTTGAGCAAATTTTGATTATTAAAATATTTATTTATTTTTTAAAATATTGGTTATTGATTATTGGATATTAAATCTATGTCTAACTTAATCAAATGGTCTCCGTTCTTCGACGGTTTTGAAGATACGGACAAGATGTTTTCCGAATTCGTGCCCATGGTGCGGCGCACGGATTCAGCCGGATTCGTTCCCGCGATCGATATGTATGAAGATAAGGATAATCTGATCGTCGAGACGCAATTGGCCGGCACTGATCCGGAAAAAGTTTCCATCGCCATTGAAAATGACGTTTTGACGATCAAAGGCGAAAGCGAAAAGAAAAGTGAGGTGGAAGATAAAGAATATTATCGCAAAGAGATTCGCCGCGGCTCATTCTTCCGCTCGATCCCTCTGCCGGCTCATGTCGACGGCGACAAAGCCTCAGCCATTTCCGAATCCGGCATCCTGAAAATTTCTATCCCGAAAAGAGCAGAATCCGCGCCAAAGACGATTAAAATTGAAAAGAAGTAAAGAATTCCCCTCTTGGGAGGGGTGCCGAGCCCGGCGAGGCGGGGTGGGTCTATTCCCGACAATATTTTGCCACTTTTTTTAAAAAAAGTGGCGCAAAAAAATGCGCGCAGGGACAAATTTCCTATCACTCCGCTATGAAACCTAGCAAAATTGCTATACTTGCCCCTCACCATTTCTGTTTGATAACAGAAATGGTGAGGGGCTTCGAACAACGCAATTTTGCACGGTTTCTACGCTGCGTGATTACGGAAATTTTCCAATGCGCGCCACAAGGAAGTTTATTTGTTAAAAAGTCCCCTCTCGAGAGGGGTGGCCGCGCCGCGCGGACGGGGTGTGTAAGGGCGGGGAAAAAGATTGTTCCTTAAATTTCACCAAAAGAAAACGCCCAAGACTTTTTGAAAAGTGTCTCGGGCGCTTGAAGATGCCGGGCGATTCAATGAAAGCGCCAGTTGACCCATAGCAGATCTCCGGTGGCTGTCATTGTGCCTGGGGCGTTGAGGATGACAAAGATTGCGATAATAATGAGCAGCAAGATCCAAATATACGCGGGCATTCTTGCGTTTGGCTTCATGGCAGCTCCTTTGTGGGGATTGAGAACGAGATTATCTTATAATTACACTACCGTTCGGGATGGAAGTCAATGTCAGCTTTTTGATCGCCATTAATTAAATTAAAAATTATTAATTATAAATTATAAATAAGGAGACTGATGAGCGGTAAGTTGGGATAAATATCCAGCTACCAACTACTAGTCCCCGGCTACAAAAATATTATGTCAAAAATTTTAGGTATCGATTTAGGAACCACTAATTCCGCGATGGCGATCGTCGAGGGAGGCGCGCCGAAGATTTTGGAAAATTCGGAGGGCATGAGAACCACGCCGTCCATCGTCGCGATTTCCAAATCCGGCGAATGGCTGGTTGGTGCATCGGCTAAAAGACAAGCCGTCACCAATCCGGAGAATACGATTTTTGAAGTTAAGCGTTTGATCGGCCGTCATTTCAATGACGCCGAAGTTCAGCGCGACTTGAAGAATATGCCATTTAAGATCGTTCAGGCCGGCGAAGGCGTGAAGATCATGATTTCCGGCAAAGAATATACTCCGCAGGAAATTTCCGCCAAAATTTTAGCAAAATTAAAAGCCGATGCCGAAGCTCGCTTGGGCGAAACCATCACCGAAGCGATCATTACTGTGCCGGCTTATTTTAACGATTCACAGAGACAAGCCACTAAGGATGCCGGTCAGATCGCCGGTTTGGATGTAAAAAGAATTATCAATGAACCGACCTCGGCCGCTTTGGCTTACGGTTTGGATAAAAAAGTCGGCCAGCAGATTGTCGTTTACGATCTGGGCGGCGGAACTTTCGATGTTTCCATTCTGGATGTTTCCAGCGACAGCGTGATGGTAAAAGCCACCAACGGCGATACGCATCTCGGGGGCGCGGATTTTGATCAGCGCATCATCAATTGGATTTTGGAAGAATTCAGAAAAGAAAACGGCGTTGACTTGTCGAAAGACCCTCTGGCTTTGCAAAGAATTAAGGAAGCGGCCGAAAAAGCCAAGATTGAATTGTCGTCCGCGATGGAAACCGAGATCAATCAGCCCTTCATCACTGTCGGCGCTGAAGGCCCGAAGCATTTGGTGAAGAAGATGACTCGCGCGAAACTTGAAGAATTGGTCGGCGATCTGGTGCAAAAGACGATCGAGCCGTGCAAAAAAGCGCTCGCTGATGCCGGAATGAAAGTTGAAGATCTGGAAGAAGTCGTCTTGGTCGGCGGCCAGACCAGAATGCCGATGGTGCAGAAATTGGTCAAAGATTTCTTTAAGAAAGAGCCGAATATGTCGGTCAACCCGGACGAGGTCGTGGCGGCCGGCGCTGGCGTGCAGGGCGGCGTCTTGAAAGGCGAAGTGAAAGATATCTTGTTGCTTGATGTTACGCCTTTGACTTTGGGCATCGAGACTTTGGGCGGCGTGTCCACCCCACTGATCGAACGCAACACCACCATCCCGACGCAAAAATCCCAGGTCTTCTCGACCGCGGCTGATGGCCAGACTTCCGTGGAGATCCATATTCTCCAGGGCGAACGTCCGATGGCTTCCGATAATAAGACTTTGGGCAGATTTATGCTCGACGGCATCCCACCGGCGCCTAGAGGCGTTCCGCAAGTCGAAGTTAAATTCGATATCGATGCCAACGGCATCTTGAATGTTTCCGCGACCGACAAAGCTTCCAATAAGCAGCAAAAAATCACCATCACCGCTTCTTCCGGCTTATCTAAAGAAGAGGTGGAGAAGATGAAGAAAGAAGCCGAGCTGCATGCTGAAGAAGATAAGAAGAAGAAAGAAAGCATTGATCTCAAGAATCAGGCTGAAGGCGTGATCTTCCAGACCGAAAAATTAATCAAAGATATGGGCGCAAAAATGTCGCCAGAAGATGTTAAGGCTTTGACTGATAATATTGAGGATTTGAAGAAGATAAAAGATGGCGAGGATACTGAATTGATCAAGAAAAAATTAGAAGCGATGAACCAGCTCGCGCAATCGATCGGCGCGAAGATGTACCAATCGCAATCCGCCGCTGGCGGTCAACCCGGTGCCGGCGCCCCTGGCGCTGATGCCGGCAAGAAAGACGAGCAAGGGCCGGTCGAGGGGGAATATCAGGAGAAGAAGTAAAATCGCGTAACGCATAACTCATAACGCGTAACGCCTTTATCTTTGTCATCCTGAGGAGTTCCGCCCTGCGGGACGACGAAGGATCTATTTTCCGAGCAGCTGTTAGTTTCTCATAAAGAAATTTTAATTGAATAAGTTTGTTGTTCCTACAAAATAGATCCTTCGCGCGGCGCTCAGGATGACAAAAAAAGGAGGGATGACAAAAATAAATAGTTTTCTTCTAAACCAACTTTTGCCAGCTGGCAAAAGTTGGTTTGTTAAGGAAATTAAAATTATGGAAAATATTAATCTCAAAAGAGCTACTTTAAGTGATGTTGATATTTTTTTGTCTTTGGAAAAAAGCGTCGCGCACCTGAAAACATATTCGGCGATAATTGAAAAAGATGAGGTGAAAAAAGAAATAGAGAATAATATTGTTTATTTAATAAAAGCTGGTGATTCAATTGTTGGCAGTATCGAATATAAAATGGAAGATGATGATACGGCTTATTTTAGCGGGCTGGTCGTGTCTCCGGATTTTCAGGGCAAAGGCATCGCTCGCGAAGCGATAAAGCAGGTTTTGGAAATAATCGGAGAAGATAAAAAAATACATTTGGTTACCCATCCGGACAATATTCCGGCAGTAAAACTTTACCTTTCCTTCGGCTTTATCATCGGAGAAAGGAAAGATAATTATTTTGGCGATGGCGAGCCGCGGATAGTCATGACTCGTTTAAAACAAAATAAATAATTTATCATTTATAATTTATAATTGATCATGTATGCTCTCCGTACTCTAATTAAGAAGGATATTGTCTGTGAGTTTGTTGCGAGTCCCTTCTAAAAAGGGGATAACACACCCCGCCTCGCCAGGGGCTCGGCACCCCTCTCCCGCGCATCGCTTCGCTTTGCGGGGCAGGCAAGAGGGGACTTCGCGACGAAAGGACTGGCGGAAAAAAGTCCCCTCTGGAGAGGGGTGGCAGTCCGCCGCGGACTGACGGGGTGTGTGAAAGTTGGTTTATAGAAAAAAATTAAAATATGCAAGGAGGGGAAAAACAAAAAATAGTCATAAGATATAATCCGAAACTGAAACAGTTAGCCAGTAATTTAAGGAAGAATGGAACCCTGGCCGAAGTTATATTATGGAAAGAGTTGAGGGGCGGAAAAATTCAGGGTTATGATTTTCACCGGCAAAAGCCGATTGGAAATTATATAATTGATTTTTTCTGTGACGAATTGCGGCTGGCGATCGAAATTGACGGCTGCTCGCATGGCTACAAAGAAGTTGAGGATGAAAATCGCCAGAAAGAATTGGAAAAATTAGGAATCAGATTTTTACGGTTTACGGATAGCAACGTCAAAAATAACTGCTGGGCAGTGGTTGAGGAAATAAAAAATTGGATTGAGAAAAACAGATAACACACCCCGTCTCCGCCAGGGGCGGAGCCACCCCTCTTGATAGAGGGGACTTCGCAACGAAGTAATTGGTTTTGTTAATCAAAAATTTATAATTTATAATTCATAATTTTTTATTCTATGGAACCAAATCAAGTCAAGCCGATGGAAATCAAGATCGCCGATAATATTCCCGGAGGAGAGTACAGCAATGCGATGCAGGTCGTCTTTAATAAAGATGAGTTCACTTTGCCGTTTTTCAATCTGGTCGGCAATGCGGGAAGGGTGGTCGCGAAAATAATTTCCAACCCCGGGCATTTTAAGCGGATGATCGCGGTGATGGAAAAAGCGCTGAAAGAATACGAAACCAAATTCGGAATGATCAAAGAAGCGGAAGAATTGAATAAGGAGATCGGATTCAAAGCCTAAATCACATAACACAAATCACAAATCACAAAACACATAACAGAAATTGTTACGTGTTATGTGTTACGTGCTTCATGAGTAAAGATTATTATAAAGTATTAGGCGTGGAAAAAACCGCAACTGCTGATGAAATAAAGCGGGCGTTTTTGAAATTGGCGCACCAGTATCATCCGGACAAGAACGCCGGCAAGGACGATAAGTTCAAAGAGATCAATGAGGCTTATCAGGTTTTGGGTAACGCGGAAAAACGAAAACAATTCGATCAGTTCGGCGCGAATTTTAATAATGCCGGCGGTTTCGGCGGCGGGCAAGGTTTTGGCGGATTCGGCGGTTTTCAAAATGGCGGAATGAATATCAATATGGATGACCTGGGCGATCTGGGCGAGATGTTCGGCGGCTTGGGTGACATCTTTGGTTTCGGCGGTGGTTCTTCCCGTTCGCGCCGGCGCGGGCCGCAGCGCGGTCAGGATATTGAAGCGGCAATGACTATTGATTTTAATGAGGCGATTTTTGGTACGGAAAAAGAAGTGACTTTGAAAAAGAAAATAATTTGCCCGAAGTGCGGCGGTACCGGCGCCGAGCCGGGCGCGAAAATCGAGGAATGCACGACTTGCAAAGGCCATGGCCGCGTGCGCCGTCTGCAACAAACTATTTTAGGTTCGATCCAGACCGAGACCACTTGTCCGAATTGCCAGGGCGAAGGAAAAACCGTGAGCAAAAAATGCGAAGCTTGCCATGGTTCAGGCACGGTTTATGATACGGCAAAATTCAAAGTTAAGATTCCTGCCGGCGTGGACGACGGCGGCCGAATTCGTCTGGCCGGTTTTGGCGAAGCCGGAGAAAAAGGAATGGCGGCCGGAGATTTATATTTAGACATCCGCGTCCGGCCGAGCGAAAAATTCGAGCGCGACGGCTATGATATTTTATCTAAAAAAGAAATAAATTTCGCGCAAGCGGCTCTCGGCGACAAAGTCGAGATCGAGACAGTTCACGGCAAAGTGGAATTGAAAATTCCCGAAGGCACGCAATCGGGCACGGTTTTCAAATTGCGCGCCAAAGGCGTACCGCATCTCGATGGGCGCAATAAAGGCGATCATCTGGTTACGGTAATCATCAAGACGCCGAAAAATTTAAACAAGAAACAAAAAGAAGCGCTGAAAGAGTTGGGAGTTTAAAAGTCCCCTCTTGAGAGGGGTGGCTCGCGCCGCGCGAGACGGGGTGTGTGAAAGATTATTTAAAGAAAAATATTTTATATATGGAAGGAGGGGAAAAACAAAAAAGAAAAATTGTAATAAGATATAACCCCGCATTAAAGCAGTTGGCGAGTAATTTAAGGAAAAACGGCACGCTCTCGGAAGTATTGCTTTGGAAATATTTGCAAGGTGGTCAAATTCAAGGTTATGATTTTCACCGGCAAAAGCCGATTGGAAATTATATTGTTGACTTTTTCTGTCCGGAACTGCGGCTAGCGATCGAAATCGACGGCTGTACTCATGGGGACAAAGAAGTTGAAGATGAAATTAGACAGAAAGAGTTGGAAAAATTGGGAATTAGACTTTTGCGGTTTACGGATAGCAATGTTAAAAATAATTGCTGGGCGGTGGTTGAAGAGATAAAAGATTGTATTGAGAAAAATAAATAACACACCCCGGCCTCCGCTTCGCTCCGGCCACCCCTCTCAAGAGGGGACTTTACGCCGAAGAATTTGAACAAGAAACAGAAAGAAGCGCTAAAAGAGCTGGGAATTTAAAGATCCCCCCAAGAGGGGATTTTTAAATTGCGTAAAAATTGGGGGAAATGTATAATAATAGTAAGATAATTAATCCAATATTTATGAAAAAATTATTATTTTTTGCGCCGGTCATTGTGGCGCTATTGCTGCTGGCTGGCTGTACTATGCCGCAACTTTTCAATAAATTTCAAAGCTTCCGCAGCGGAAATTATCTTGGTAGTGATTATAAGGGAAATTATGTTTGGGGCGGGGCGATGAATTTGGCTTGGAATGAATTGAATGACAATATTTTACACGAGAAATTGCAACTCAAAACTACCGATAAAGTTGCCTTGGGGATGGTGGATAAATTCAATAATCCGGCTATTACTAAAGACGATCTGGATGAAGCAAGTTATTATATAAAAAGCGGTTATGGGCAAGAAACAGTCGATGCTATTAACAAGGAATCAAAGGCGAAATTTCCTGATAAAAGTTTTGGCGATCTGCAAATAAAATTGGATCCGACCGGGATCATCTCTTATGCATATTTTTTGAAACAAGTGGAATATCAAACCGTTTTTGACAAGAAAGACGTCTCCTTCAACGGACAAAAGGTGGCGGGATTTTATGCTCGTGGCGGGGCAGAGCGAGGCAACGTGAAGATCGTTAAGTATGAAAATGATGATAAATTCATCGTCAGTTTGCAGCTTAAAGATAAGAGCGACCAATTGATCTTGGCCAAAGGATATGACATGAGTGATCCGCAAACTGTAGTTAAAGAAATTAATCGGGATAATCAGGGTAATCTTGCCACTATAGATGATGCCGATAGTTTTGAAGCCCCAAAATTGCAACTTGATGATCAGCGGGATTATAACGAGCTGATCAATAAATACTTAGCTAATAAGGGTTTTGAGAATTATTATATCGCCATGATGTTTGAAAATATCAAATTTAATATGGATGAAAGGGGAGCCAGGGTTGAAAATGAGGGAGCCATCGGGTTGACGTTGGGGGCCGCGTATAATCCAAATCCGGTAAAGCCCAAAAATTTTATTTTGAATAAACCTTATTGGGTGGTCATGCAAAGAAAAAATTCTCAAAACCCATATTTTATTTTGGGAGTGAATAACACGGAGTTAATGGAAAAGAAATAAATCTCGAGACGTTTGGAGGTGCGTTTAGCGGTGGAGGATTAAAATATCACGACATTTTTCGGCCAGCTCGGCAAGATTGACGCCGGCCTTTTTTGTTTGATAAAATTCCGAACATAGAGCAGAGAACAGAGAACAGGGAACAAAAAGCAGGAACAAATTCGCTGAACTTAAAGGAATTTATCTTGCCTTGTTCAATGTTCTTTGCTCTTTGCTCTCTGATTCTGTCACGTTTTCACCCCGTCAATCGTATATATAAATCAGAGCAATTTACTAAAATTCAACCATCGTTTTTATGATTGAAATTAAAAATCTCACCAAGAAGATCGGTGAAAATCAAATTTTGAATGACATCAGTTTCACGGTTAAGACCGGGGAAATTCTCGGCTTTTTGGGGCCCAACGGCGCGGGCAAGACTTCGACGATGAAGATCATCACTTCTTATTGGCGGCCGACTTCCGGAAGCATAATGATCGACGGCATTGATGCGGTCAACGATTCGATAAAAACGAGGGCCAAGATCGGCTATCTGCCGGAAACCGTGCCGCTTTATGAAGAGATGAAGGTGAGCGAGTATTTGAAATTCGTCGCCGCCATGCGCGGACTTTCCGGTGAAAAATTAAAAGCTCGGATCAGCGAGGTGGCTGTCTCTTGCGGCGTTACCGGCGTCTTACGAAAACCGATCGATGAATTGTCCAAGGGCTACCGGCAGCGCGTCGGATTGGCTCAGGCGATCATGGGCAATCCCGATGTTTTGATTTTGGACGAGCCGACGACCGGTTTGGATCCGAATCAGATCAGCGAAATCCGCGAGTTGATCAAAAATATCGGCAAGGAAAAAACCGTGATCTTTTCCACGCATATTTTGGGCGAGGTGAGCGCGGTTTGCGATCGCGTCATCATCATTAACAATGGAAAAATAGTCGGCGAGGGCAGTCCGGCCGAATTATTAAAGCGAGCCAAGACCAAAGAATTGGTTTATGCCAAGATCAAGGGCGATCAGGCTAAAGTTTTGAAAACAATGGCGAAAGTGGCTGGCGTAGCTAAGGCGACAATCAAGGATCAGGAAGAGGGAGAGCTGGCCGGATATGAGATCGAAACGATGGACGGAGCCGATGTGCGGGCCGATTTGAGCCGCGCCGTCATCAAGGGCGGGTTTGAAATTCTGGAAATTTCCCAGACCAAAGCGTCGCTCGAAGATGTGTTCCGGGAACTGACGAAGTGAATTACAAATTAAAAATTACAAATTACAAGATAGTTAAAATTTTTAATTTGTCATTTGTAATTTGTAATTAAGATCATATGACCAAGAAAGATTACTTAAAAGTTATTTGGACATTGTTTAAGAAGGAATTGATGAGTTATTTTAATTCCCCCATCGCCTACATATTTATCGCGGTGTTTTTGGTGGCCGGCAATTGGCTTTTCTTCCAGAATTTTTTCATTTATCAGCAGGCGACCATGCGCGAATATTTCGCGCTCTTGCCCTGGATTTTCTTGTTTCTCTCGCCGGCGGTAACGATGCGGCTTTGGGCGGAAGAAAAAAAATCCGGCACGATCGAATTTTTATTGACTTTGCCGATCACCACCTGGCAGGCGGTTTTGGCCAAATTTTTGGGCGCGCTGGTGTTTATGATGATCGCCCTGGCTTTGACTTTTAGTCTTCCGGTTACCATTTCCTTTTTGGGCCGCATGGATTTTGGTCCGATGGTCGGCAGTTATTTGGGCTCGATCTTTTTAGCCGGAGCTTATTTGTCGCTTGGCCTTTTTATGTCGTCGCTTACCCGCAATCAGATCATCGCTTTTGTCCTTGGCCTGGTCGCTTGTTTTGGCGCGCTGGTCATCGGTTCCGGATTTGTCTTGATGGCCGCGCCGGCCGCCATCGCTCCGCTCTTCGCTTTCTTGGGACTGGGCACGCATTTTGACAGCATCGCCCGCGGCGTCATCGATTCGCAAGATATTGTTTATTACTTAGCCTTTATTTTCTTATTCCTTTGGCTCAACGTACAGGTTATTCAGAAGCGGGCCTGGAGATAATATAAAATTGTCACATTGCTAAATTGTCAAATTGTTGCGCTACGAAATAAATAAATTCGTTGCGTAACAATGTAGCAATGTAGCAATATAGCATCAATGATTTAAAACATATGAAATTTTCAGACATAATCAAGAAAATTAAGACGTGGAAATTGTCAAAACGCGGTGATAATTTTGTCACCGTCGTGATCATCATCGGTTTGCTTTTGGTGGTGAATTTTATTTTCAGCCAGATCCATTTCCGCGCCGATCTGACCGCCAACGGCGATTATTCCCTGTCAGCCGCGAGTAAAAAAACTGCCGCAACCCTGCCCGATGTTGCTAATATTAAGGCTTATTTCAGCCGTAATTTGCCGGCGCAATATTTAAATTTGCGACAGGAGGTTAGCGATATGTTAGCCGAGTATGCCAGCTATTCCAACGGAAAGATAAAAGTGCAAATGATCGATCCGGCTACTTTGAAAAACGCGGAAACCGAATTGGCGGCCAAGGGAATTCCCACCTTGCAATTCAATGTCTTGCGCAACGATTCCTATCAGGTGGTCAATGGTTATCTGGGGATCACCATCCAATACGGCGATAAAACCGAAGTGATCCCGGTGGTAAGCGATACTTCGAATTTGGAATATCAGCTCACTTCTGATATCAAGAAATTATCCGGAAAAAATCTGCCGGTCATCGGCATCGTGACGAGCAATAAAACCGTGCCGACCACCGGCGACCCGAACTCGGGCGACACCCTGATGACGCAAGCTTACGCCAAACTCTCCGAGCTCTACCAGGTTAAAAATATCGATCTCGCCAAGGATAAGATCACTGATGATCTTAGCTCGCTTTTGATCGTCGGTCCCAAAGATAAATTCACCGACGATGAATTGAAAAAGATCGACGCGTTTGTGATGAAGGGCAAATCGCTGATCCTTTTGGTCGATGGCGTGAATGTGGCCAAAGGCATGGGCGCGACCAAGAATGACTTGGGGCTGGATAAATTATTATCCGCCTATGGCTTAAAACTTAATAATAATTTGATCGCTGACGCTTCAGCCAACGGCCGCGCGTCTTTTTCTTCGGCGAGCGGCGCTTACTCCATGACCTACATGATCAATTATCCGCTTTGGCCGAAAGTTTTGCCGAACAACATGGACAAGTCCAATGTGATCGTGGCTAATTTGCAAAGCATAATTTTCCCCTGGGTTTCCAGCATCGAGGTGACGCCGAAAGACGGAGAAAATATCGTTTATCTGGCTAAATCCACCAGCGACACTCTGGCTGAAACAGATAATTTTGTGCTTGATCCGCAAGCGGTCGAAAAGATCAGCGGCCAGGCCGGCCAGTATAACCTGGCGGTTTATGTTTCGGGAAAATTGACCAGCGCCTTCGGGGCGAACACGACCGATAAAGCGAGAATTGTGCTGGCGGGCGACAGTGATTTTGCCACTGATATGTTTACCGGCAACGGTTCGGATAATATGATTTTTTTCCAGAATTTGGTCGATGGCTTGTCTTTGGATTCTGACCTGATCAATATCCGCGCTAAGACGGCGACGGAACGGCCGATAACTTTGCCGGACAAAACCGCCAAAGAAACCATCCGTTATTTGAATATTTTCGGCGTAACGGCATTGGTTCTGATATTCGGGCTAGCCAGATATTTCATGCGGCGGAGGAATAAAAAACAAGGTGCTTAGAATAAAGAGCAAAGAACATCGAACATAGAACAGTTTATAATTTTTTATTAATTTTAAAAGGGGGGATGGAGAAATATAGCGATATATTAAAAAATAAAATGGATGAATATGCCAGAGGAGTTTATCGAGTTTCCAAAAATTTTCCCAGAGATGAAATTTACGGATTAACTTCTCAGCTGCGTCGAGCGGCTTTATCGGTAATTTTGAATTATATCGAAGGATTTGCCAGAAGAACCGGCGATGATTGTAAAACCTTCGTTAATTTTGCCAGAATATCCTACGGATCTTTAAAAGAAAGCCAATATCTTTTATATTTTGCGCATCGGGAAAAATATTTAACAGATGAAGAATTTAAAAGATTATCGGCAATTGCCGACGAAATTGGCGCAATGTTATACACAACAATTAATCCCGGCACTTAACATGGTGTTCTTGCTCTTTGATCCATGTTCTCTGCTCTATACTTATGTCTAAGAAGAATTTGATTTTAGGAGGAATTTTAATCGCGCTGGTCGCGTTCGCTTGGATTTGGAGCGGACCGTTGCAGGATTGGAAAAAAACCGAAAGCCGGGAGAAGAATTTTTTGGCCGCCGTTTTCTTGGCGAAGATCGACCAGATAATTATCGATAAGAATGGCCAGAAAACCGAATTGGATAAAAGCGGCGATAGCTGGGCGATCAATGGCGTGAAAAATTTTGCGGCGGACAAAACCGCTGTCGGAGCCTTGAATTCGGTATTAAATGAAATCGGCATTCTGCCGATCGAAACCGTCAGCGCCAACGCGGATAAAAAAAGTTCCTTCGGCACGGATGACCAGGGCATCAAGGTTGAGATCAAACAAGGCGGAACGACTTTTAATTTTGTCGTCGGCAAGGCCACCTCTGATTACGCCGGAACCTATATCGCGCAGCCGGATTTCGGCAAAACTTTCGAGATCGCCTTGGATTTAAACAGTATTTTCGGCCGCGACGATTGGCGCGACCCCGCGATCTTTTCTTTTCTCAAAGAGCGCAGCGGCAAGATTCGCTTTCAATATCCCAGCCGGCAATTTACCGTCGAGAAGATTAATAATAAATGGGCCGGCATCCAGCCGAAAAAATTTGACGTTAGCGACGATAAAATCAACGCGGTGTTAAGCGTCTTGCAAAATCTGACTGCGGTGAAAATTCCCGCGCAAACTTTCTCGGGAACCGGTTTGGAAAAGCACACTATCATCGTGCAAGTTACCGGCGAAGGTTTTGACAATACGCTGATGATCGGCGATTGCACCAAGGATAATTTATGCTATGCCAAAACAGCGGCCAACGATAATATCTATTTAATTTCCAAAACCGACCGCGACGCCTTGGATAAAAAGATAACTGATTTGAAGTAACTAAAAAGTAATAAACCAAAAATAAAAAAAACAGTTCCAATCTTCGGGCTGTTTTTTTGTTACCCATTGACAAAAGCTGATATTTTTGCTATACAATTAATTAGTTTTAAATTTTTTTGTTAGCTCTATCAACAATTTAAAGAAGGGAAGTATCTATGAAAAAGATGGCTTGTGCCCCAGCAGTTGTCGCGTTGTTTTTGCTGTTCGATTGCGCGCCGAATAACTCCATGGCGCCGGTGGCTTCTTCTTTTCCGGCGGGTTGGCCGCAGTCGTTCGCCGCGGTTGATTCCTTATTTAAACTCGATTCGAATCGGGTGGGTGAGGTGGCAAACTTCAGTGACGCTTGGTATGCCAGAAGTCCCGGGCGGCTTGATCAACTGAAGTTAACGGTTTTTGTGAGAGATACGAATGCCAACGGCGGTTTGACCGATCTCACCGTCTGTTATCGGCATGGGGGATTTCATCCCGGTCCGGGCGATACCTTTGACACGTTGTATCAAGAAAAGTCAGCGAGCGGCGTCGGAATCGAAGTGCGTCATATTTACGCGTTAGGCAGCGATAAAGTTAATTTCTTTGATATCGAAGTGATCAGAGGGCAGTTTCAAACGATGTATTTGACGCCAGCGTATCGCGGAGCTTTTTTCGACGGCAAGCTGATCGATTCAACTGGCATCGACGCTGTCCATATCTGCACCCGCAGCAATCAACGACTGGATCAATGGCCATTGCTGATTCTAAGAGGCAATTATCCTGCCCTTCGAAGCGCGGGCGGAGTTTACAAGTATCGAGTCTATGACCCCGAATCCGGCCAAATGGTCAATTACGGAGAAATGAATCTATAATCTTTTCTTCGTGTCAAGCAAAAATGCGTTTTTTCTTTTGAGAAAACGCATTTATTTTTTTAACCAATTGGCTGATCTTCTTTGCCGGTGGAAGCCGATGGCAAAGCGATGCGCTTCGTCGCGGACGCGCTTGATGATATGCAGCGAGGGGGAGGCAAGCGGCAAAACGAGCGGGGTTTTCATGCCGGGAAAAAATATTTTGTCCGGCGCATGCGCCGAGCGCAAGCCCTCGCCTTTGGAAATGGCGATGATTGGAATATCAAGTTTTGCCCCAGGGCACCCTCTCTTGCTTCGCAATTCACCTTGTATTTTTTTTAAAATAGCCAGGCCGGCGTTGAGCTGGCCTTTGCCGCCGTCAATGATTATTAAATCTGGCAGAGGCCAACCTGCCCCGCCATTTTCTGGCGTGGGTCGATTGTGGAACCTCCGTTCCAAAACTTCTTTCAGCATGGCAGTATCATCAGACTTTAACACACCCCGCCTCGCCGGGCTCGGCACCCCTCTCCCACGCATCGCTTCGCTTTGCGGGGCAGGCAAGAGGGGAATAAATTGTTTCGTTGCGAAGTCCCCTCTATTAAGAGGGGTGGCCGCGCCGCGCGGACGGGGTGTGTTTTGATCGGCATTTCCGCGGATGGTAAACTTCCGGTATTCATTCTTATCCGGTTCGCCGGCGGCAAAAACCACCATCGAGCCGACCGCTTCACGCCCAAAAATATTGGAAATATCATAGCCTTCGATTCTTTGCGGGATTTTTGGTAATTTTAAAGTTTTCGCCAATTCGATCACGTCGGCGGCATATTTTTCCCCGACAGTCAAAATGCGAGAATTTTCCAAAACCTTTTTTAAATTAAAGAGGCGATATTTTAAAATATTTAGTTTATTTTCTTCCTCTCCACTTCTTTTTTCTCTTTCCAAATTCCAAATTCCAAATTCCAAATTCTTTTCTACCTCCTTTTTCTTTCCGGCTAAAAATTTTTCAATTTCCCCGATATTTTTTAAGTACTCTTCGCGTGATACTTTAAATTCGCACATCCCCGGGCATTTGCCGATGCGATAATATAAGCAAGCGCGTTTCGGCATGGTCGCGCAGGAGCGGAATGGCCAGATGTAGCGGATGATCTTCAAAACTTCTTTGACTGATTCGGCGCTTAAGAATGGCCCGAAATATTTTCCCTGTTTGGCGATTTCGCGCGTTAAAAAAACTCTTGGCCACTGGTCTTCAAGAGAAATCTTAATATAAGAGTGCCGTTTGTCATCCTTAAGATCGATATTGTATCGCGGCTGATATTTCTTCACTAAATTCGCTTCTAATAATAACGCCTCGATTTCCGTGTCGGTTTCGACCCATTTTATCTTGGCGATTTTTTTTACCATCAGCTCTTTAGCCGGAGTATGTTCGGCGCTCTCGTGCCAATAGGAAAGCACCCGCGCTCTTAAGTTCGCGGCCTTGCCGATATAGATGATTTTGCCGCTCTGATCATAATATTGATAAGAACCCGGCCCGGTGGGAATATTCAATTTTTTTACCTTTTCCAAATTCATAATTTTCCCCCCTCCTTTTTAAGGAGGGGTTTGGGGGTGGTTTAGATGATTAAATATTAGGCTTTATAGCATAAAAAATCAATTTTTAAAATTCAATCAAATTAAAAAGCCGATTACAGGGAATCGGCTTTTTGTCTTCAAAGAGGACAAGTTATCACTTTGTTTTTGTTTTTGCCAAGACCTTTTCCGTGTTTTGGCGCAAATTTTGGATTATTTGTTGCGCTCCGCTGATCTTAATGGGGGAACTGTTGATGATTTTTCCGTCGGGAGTTTTTGTGATCCACGCCACCAGCGCCTCATTGGAGTTGCCTTTTTGACAGCCAATCGAAACCTTGGCAATCCAAAGCATCGAAATGATAGTGTCCATTCCGTTCTGCTGGTCAGGAGACAGCGGCCGGTAGCCATCTTTCCGAAGCGTATCGCAGACAGTGGTAAAGTCCGCCATTTTACTTTTGGCATAGACGGCAACCTGGATCCCGTAGTCATCGCTGACTTTTGCCAGATAGGCTACTTTAAAAGGCAGGGCTTCGTCTTTGGCAAAGACGAATGAGGACAGAAAGGCGATGGACAGTACGGCCAGCAACGACCAGGAAAGCTTACGCATACGGCTCCTTTGAAGAAGGTGAAATTGTTCGTAGAAACAGAAATTTTTTTAAATTGATCAAAGTACGTCTTGATCGAATGCTGTGAATATATTATATAATTTCTTTTTTGTCAATATCGCCAGAGTTAGGTTTTTTAAGATTAGTTAAATAAAAAAGCCATCCAGTATTATTGAATAGCTTTGGGCAGATTATTCTCTGCCGGTGCAATGGAATTCGACATTGACCTGTCTTTCGTGGCCACCTGCTGTTTTTTCGGCAGCGATTTCATCCTTCTCTTCGGCCGAAATCCGGCGGAAGGAATAAGAGAATATCACCACTTCGATTGCCCAGACGGCTATCCCGATCGGCCAAAGATTGGTGTAGGCGGAAAGAAAAATTATGAAGCACAAAGCAGATCCCAATAATAGAAATGTCGTGTGCCTGATGTTCGCCCATTTGCCGCGTATTGGCATCAGAGCTATCAAGCCCGAATATCCCGCCAGCGCGATAGATGCGACGCCGGTTAAAAATATAAGGATATTTTTGTGGGCGGAAAAGAAAGCGCTATCGGCAATCCGGAAAAATACCATTGCGCCGAAAGACAAAAAGAACATTATGGCCGCCAGAGCCAACGCGCTTAATTCGGCGACTTCCCTTCTGATCAGATCTTCTTCGCTCAAGCGGCAAAGTTTGCCGGCAAAGAAGATTATTGCGGATAATATTTCAGCAGCAATCAGCATGCCGAGCATCCGGATGGTAAGATCGAGGGCGATGAATCGACTGGCGATAAATAATGCTATGAATGGGACTGCGGCAGCGAGAAACAGTTTTGTTTTCACGCGAGAACCTCCTTTAGTTATTTTTTGATTGTACGGAACGATATTCTGGATATTGCCAAAAATTGTCTCTTTTGTCAATAATGCTAAAAAAACTTGAAAATAAAAAAGCCATTCGAGTATTACCGAATGGCTTTTGGCAGTTTTCTGCCCGAGTTTTCTTAGAGGCAGGGCCCGAGCGCCGTGCGTCTTTCAAGGTCCTCTCGATTTTCAGCCACGCCGATTTTCAAGAGCTTGGGAGTGAAAAAAATCACGAGCATTGCGGCCGGTAAAACGATCATGGCCGTTGCGGTCATTGGCGATTGGTTAATTGCAATTAACATTATCACGATGACCGTAGCCGGAAATAGAACCGCTTCTTTTTCTCCTTCGCTATAGTTTGGCGCCACTATATCCAGCACCAAAACTCCTGGCGCCAAAAAACAGTAGTGAATAAACATGTACGCGCAAACAAGGAACACGCCGTATTGGATAAGATTTCCGTGGTTCACGAAAAAAAAGGCAAGACCCCTGCTGGATAAAAGACAGGGCGAAAAGGTTGCCGCTAAAACAGCTGCCGTATAGGCGGCAAGTATCAAGCGATAGCCTTTCTTGTCGCCCATCTGCCAGCCTAGGCCGGAAAGCAGAGCGGCGATAAACAACAGAATCGCTTCCAGCAAGAAAACTTCAGGATGCGGACTGCACGCGAAAAAGTAATATGGAGCTCCTGGCACCCCGAAGAGCAGCATTGCCAGCATTCCTGTCGACA
>JAQTUZ010000021.1 GCA_028707065.1 Patescibacteria group bacterium
CGAACCTCGCCTTGAAGAAAGGGGAAGTCATTGTTGAACCGAAAGAAGCTTGGAAAATTCTTTATTTTAAAACAAATTTCGCCCCCTTCCGCCCTGCGGGCGGAAAAGAAAGCCCCCTCACGCCGAAGGCGTGTACAAGTGTGCTGTCATTAATGAACTACATCCGAACTTTTTTCAAAGAAAATCCTGATACCGAATTTTAAAAAGAAGAAAGGAATCCGTCCCGCCGGAGGCGGAACGGAAAAGAAAAAAATGAAAGCGCCATTTAGGGGGCGAAGCCCCCTAAGACCCCCAAGGAAAAAAGAGGGCGGGCAAAAAGGAAGGGGGTTGGGGGGAAGGAATTTTTGCCCGCCCTCTTTTTTCCGTCCCCGCGGGATTTCGCATTTTGCAGAGCGAAATGCACCGCTTTAAATATCGTTATTGTTTAGATTTTATTATGTTTATCAACGAAAATTCGTTTGACTGAAAGCGAAAAATTTCATATACTAAATAGTGATAAGGAGGTTGTTATATGGCTGCTAACTATAATAGTAAAACTATACGAATATGTCAAAAGAAAAAACCGTAATAGCGGAGAATATTAAGAAATATCGGAATAAGCTTGATATTTCGCAGGATCAACTTTCCAAGAGGGCAGATTTAGCTTTTCATACCATAGCCAAAATCGAAGCGGGAGCAACTCCAAATCCAACCATTGATACGGTTAAAAAAATTGCGAACGCGCTCGGTGTTTCGCTTGATGATTTAATAAAATAAATTTATGGCGAGAAAATCATCAATAAAAAATCTTAAGAAAGCAAGGAAAGCAAAGAACGATGAGTTCTATACTCAGTATATTGATATTCAAAAAGAGATTGAAAAGTATCTGGATTATAATCCTGATACTTTTCGCGAAAAAGTAATATATTGCAATTGCGACGATCCGTTTGAGAGTAATTTTTTTCGCTATTTCGTGCTAAACTTCAACAAGCTTGGATTAAAACAGCTTATCACTACCAGTTATAAACCTTCGCCAATTGCCAATACAGAACTTGTGTTGCAGCCCTCTTTTCTTCCGGGCTATGAAGACAAGGTTGTAAGTAAGCCAGCAGAACCAAAAGGCCGTCCTAAGGTGACCGCTAACAAATTTATTATCAACGAGGTGCGTGATATAGATGGCGACGGCGAATTCAACTTAAAAGATGTTGCCAAGCAATTAAAAGCAAACAAAAACAATGAATGGACGCCACTCGAAGGCAACGGCGATTTTCGTAGTGATGAATGTATAAGTCTGCTCAAACAATCCGATATCGTTGTAACCAATCCGCCTTTCAGTTTGTTTCGCGAATATTTTAGACAAATTTTTGATTATAATAAAAAGTTTTTGATTATCGGCAATATCAATTGCCTAACCTATAGAGAAATATTCCAGAAAATTAAAGAAAATAAAGCATGGCTTGGCAATGGAATGGGAAGGTGGATTTCCGGATTTATCGTACCAGAATCCTACGAATTGTACGGATCAGAAGCTCGAATAGATGAAAATGGAAACAGAATTGTCGCCACTAATAATTGTTTATGGCTAACCAACCTTGATCATGGACGCCGCCATCAACCATTGCCGCTTATGACAATGGCAGAAAATTTAAAATATAGTAAGCATAAAGAAATTAAAGGTAAAAAAGCCTATGATAAATATGACAATTATGATGCAATAGAAATACCTTTTACTGATGCGATACCGAGTGATTATAAAGGTGTAATGGGTGTGCCGGTTACATTTCTTGATAAATATAATCCTGAACAGTTTGAAATCATTGACATAAATCCGCACTTTTTTTCTATTGTGGAAAAAGGACTGCCAAAACCCTCACAATTAAAAATTACAGGACAAAATGATCCATATGCTCGTATTTTAATGAAACATAGGAAAAATAAAAAAGTAGTTTATAATTAATTTTTCAAAAATATGACAGAACAAAAACAATCATTTAATGACCTTGATGCGGTCAAAAAATTAGTCGAAGCTTTAGAACAATTTAATAACGAAGAAAGAACAAGAATTATTAGATGGGCATGTGAAAGACTGGGCATGAATAATATCTCAAATGTTAAAGAAATAGTTAGCCCTTTGAATGTGCCCAAGGCAACTAATCAAACACAACCCGAACAGTCTACTTCCGACAGAAAACAAATTGATATTAAGAGTTTTGTTAGTGGGAAAAATCCAACCAGTGATGCTCAATTTGTAGCGGTTGTAGCTTACTATTTTAAATTTGAGGCACCAGATGACCAAAGAAAGGAATTTATTATTAGCGATGATTTAAATGAAGCTGCTCGACTGGCTGATTGGGCTAGGTTTGTTAAGCCGGCCAATACTTTAAATAATGTATACAATCAATCGGGTTATTTAAATAAGGTTGAACATGGTAAATATAAATTGAATGCGGTCGGCGAGAATTTAGTCGCAATGGTTTTGCCTGGCAATGGTGATGGCAAGGTGGTCAAAAAGAAAAAGAGGAATAGCATAGTGAAAAAGTCAAATAAGAAAAAAGGTAAAAAGTAATATGCACGAAAATATTACATTTGTAGATAAAGCCATTACTGAATTAGAAAGTTTAAAAAAAATTTTAAATAAGAAAAAAACCAATCAAGTAGATTCTGTTGATGAAAAAAATTTAATCAAAGCCACTTCTTATTCTTGGATTAAATCTTGTCAACCAAAACTTTCTATTTTTTTTAATGATTCCGCGGAGATTTCCAAAATCCACGATTCTTATTGTAAATTATTAAATTTTTCAGATAAAAGAACAACAAGGAATGTTTACAGAGACATTATTAGACAACTAAAAAATGATTTGATTGAGTTAAGATCAATAATTATTAAGAAAGATACGTCAGGCGAACTTGTATACAATGATTCAAATATTATACCTGATTTTTCAGTTTTGATTTCTGATCCAGTGATGATTAGTATAATACATAAAAGATGGATAGAAATAGAAATCTGTTTAAAGTATGAAGCACCTCTTGCATCAACTGTTATGATGGGCGGGTTATTAGAATCAGTACTGATGGCAAAAATTAATAGATTTAATGATAAATCAATTTTGTTTAAACAAAAATCAACCCCTAAAGATAGCAAAGACCATAAACCAAAACAACTAGGGGAATGGATGCTTAAGGATTATATCGATGTTTTAAGTGAAATCAAGATTATTACAAAGCCAGCAGCTGACTTTAGCCGTCTTATTAGAGATTACAGAAATTATATACACCCGGAAAAGGAATTGAGGACGGGTGAAAGTATCGTAATTGGTGATGCAAAATTATTCTGGGCAGCAACCGTTAGTTTAATTGAACAGATACTTAATAAATAGCATTTAATAATTTTTAAATATTATGAATACAACTTTAAAAATCAACATCACTGTCAAAGATATTTGCGACGGATTCGTTTATAACGAATTGGAAGGCAAGGGCTTATTTGGTTTGTCTGGCAAGTTGACTATTCAACCCGAATACCAACGCAATTATATTTATGCGTCCGACGGCGGCAAAAAGGAAATGGCCGTCATTGAGTCGGTGCTTAAAGGTTATCCGATCGGCTTGATCTATTTTAATAAAGTTTCGGAAAAAAATCTGGAAGTTTTGGACGGACAACAGCGCATCACCAGTCTCGGTCGGTTTATAGCTGATAAATTCGCCATTAAAGACGAAAACGGCTTGGAGCAATATTTTGGCGGCCTAGCTAAAGACAAACAGAATAAAATTTTAAAAACCTTTTTGCTTATTTATGAATGCGAGGGGGAAGAAAGCGAGATAAAAGAATGGTTTAAAACGATCAATATTGCAGGCGTTCCGCTTAATAATCAGGAATTGCTTAACGCTGTGTATTCCGGGACGTTTGTCACGCTCGGCAAAGAAGAATTCAGTAATAGCCAAAACGCTAACATCCAAAAATGGAGCGCGTATGTATCCGGTAGTGCTAATCGTCAGGAATTTTTAGAATGCGCGTTGGATTGGGTGAGCAAGGGCAATATCGGCGACTATATGAGCAGTCATCGCACTGACAAAAATATCAATGAATTAAAAAAATATTTCAACAGCGTGATCGACTGGGTTTCCAGTGTGTTTACTGACGTGGAAAGCGAGATGCGCGGACTTGAATGGGGGCGACTGTATGAGGAGTATCACAAGAAAGCGTTTAATCCAGCGAAAGTGTCGGCTGAAGTGCAAAAGCTCTACGCTGATCCGTATGTTAAAAATCGCAAAGGTATTTTTGAGTATATTCTCGGTGGCTCAACTGACACGAAATTACTCGAGGTTCGTGTTTTTGATGAAGCGACTAAAAAAGCTGTTTACGCAACACAGACCGCTAAGGCGGAGAAAAAAGGCGAGTCAAACTGCCCGCTTTGCGCCCTGGGGCATGATGCCAATAAGAGCAAAACTTGGGGATTTGGTGAAATGGATGCCGACCATGTAGCGGCTTGGAGCAAGGGCGGCAAAACAGTATCTAAAAACTGTCAAATGCTTTGCAAGACACATAATCGGGCAAAAGGTAATCGATAAAGAATTATGTTTATGGTGGTCTGTGGATAAGTTTTTGTAAAAAATCAAGAAAGATTTAGAAATGCCCTAAAATACTATATTTTAGGGCATTTCTTACAATTTTTTGTAGGTTATTGACATATAGCCATAGTTTTGCTAATGTATAGGCATAAACAATAAATATATGATTCATTCATTTTCGTGCAAAAATTTTTATTCTTTCAGCGATCTGACGACCGTCGATTTTGCCGTGAACGATAAAGCCCCCGTTAACAACGGTTATTTTACGGCTTCCTCCGGGAATCGTCTTTCTAAAATTGAAACCGTAGTTGGGCCAAACGCTTCCGGTAAAACAAATCTTTTAAAGGTTTTGCCGTTTTTAAAGTGGCTTATTACGGATTCATTTAATATTAATCCGTCCGCTTTGTTGCCGGTAAAGCCATTTATGTTTGGTGAGCAAAAAAATAAGCCAACCGAGCTTTCAGCCGACTTTGAAATTAATGGCGATATTTATACCTATACTTTTGTTCTTGATGAAAAGAAAATTATATCGGAGGAAATGAAAGTTAAAAATAAGACCAACCAAAAAGAGACGAGCAAAAAAGTTTTTTCTCGTCAGTGGAACAACGAAAGCGGGAAATATGAATTAGATGATAAGCGTTTTAATCTCCCAAAAGAATTTGAAAATTCTATGCGGCCTAACGCCAGCATATTAAGCGTTGCCGTGCGATTTAATCACAAAGAAAGTCAGGAAATATTTAAGTACTGGCAAAAGATTGAAACAAATGTCACGGAAGCAGGCTGGGTCGGCGACCATCTTTTACCAAATAAAATTCCCCAATGGTTTGAAGCGTTGATTTTCTATAGTGATAATGAAACACTAAAGAAAGAAGCTGAAAAATTATTGTCCCGCTTTGACCTTGGTCTAAATGGGATCGTGTTTGAAAAAGAAAAAGCTGAAAATGGCTTAACGATTAAAAATGTACAAGCGGTACATTTGTTTAACGGGAAAGAGCAATTCCTGCCAATTCTTTATGAATCATCTGGGACAAAACAACTCTTCACTATTTTGAAAACAATCTTACAGGCGCTGAACAATGGAAGCATTGCGATTGTCGACGAATTTGATGTCAACCTTCATCCCGAAATGGTTATGGCGCTTTTAGATTTGTTTATCCAGCCGGAAACTAATCCAAAGAATGCCCAATTGCTCATGAGTACTCATAGCCATATACTTTTAAGTAAACTTGATAAATACCAGATTATTTTGGTTGAAAAGAACAAAAACGGTATGAGCGAATCATGGCGGCTGGATGATGTTTCCGGTGTTCGAGCCGATGATAATTATTACACAAAATATATTGCCGGCGCGTATGGAGCCGTTCCGAAACTATAAACTTATGTCCAGAACGAATCCGTACAAGAAAAAAAGACGCCAAGCAAGTAAAACCCTCCTGGTATTCGGGGAGGGTTTTGACGAGGAGATGTTTTTGAAGCACTTGAGAAGTTTATATTCTTATAAAAGCAATGTAGCGATAACCGTTAAAAAGGGGAAGGGCGGAGACGCTCAAAATATTGTTATTGACGCGGACGGGATACCGGGCGCTTTTGATAGAAAAATAGTCGTTCTTGATAACGATAAAACGAAGACGGAAATGACTAAGGCCAGACAGGAAGCTAAAAATAGAGGTATTGAACTTATCGAAAATACTCCTTGTTTGGAATCTCTGCTCATAACGATTCTTGATAAAAAACCGAGTGGAAAAAATTCTGCCCGGTGCAAGGATGAATTTGAATCAAGCTATATCGATAAGAAAAAACGGGGTGAATCAAGCGAATATATAAAATTATTTCCGAAGAAATTATTGGACGCTAAAAGGTTGGAAATATCGGAATTGAATAAATTAATTTTAATTATGGAGGGTAAATAGTACTCGTATTTGTGGATACCTCCTTTTTACTACCTGTTTGTTGTTAATGCGTAGTTTTAAGGATTTGCTACTTGAGTAGCAACAAGGAGGTAGTCGAGCCTTGGCAAAATAAGAAAGTTTGTGAGTATATGAAAAATACTTATAAACCTGGCGAAACAACTCCTCGATCTGGTCAATACGAAAAGATTGGCCCTCGAGGTGGTGAAACTGGCGAAGAAATTACTGCGGTAAAAGGAAAGACCTTTCCACCAAGTGAAAAGGCCGGTATCACTTACAAGTTAGTTGATCCTACAAGACACTAACTTGTGATTGTTTGAGGTTGTAGTTAAAGGAGGTATCTACTAATATTGGTATTATACCATTTATTAATGAAATAGAAAAATCTTGTATCCTTAATTAAAATTAAGGCGGTGTGCCAGCTCTGCTGGCGCGAAATCCCGCGGGGACGGAAAAAAGAGGGCGGGCAAAAATTCCTTCCCCCCAACCCCCTTCCTTTTTGCCCGCCCTCTTTTTTCCTTGGGGGTCTTAGGGGGCTTCGCCCCCTAAATGGCGCTTTCATTTTTTTCTTTTCCGTTCCGCCTCCGGCGGGACGGATTCCTTTCTTCTTTTTAAAATTCGGTATCAGGATTTTCTTTGAAAAAAGTTCGGATGTAGTTCATTAATGACAGCAAATGGAAAACTCGGCATTCTGCCGGGTTTTTTAAGTTCAATCAAAATCTGGCCAAATTCAGGTATTTTGTTAAGGGCGCGGAATATGGTATAATATAATCAGCCAAAAAATTCTGCTAATTTTATTTTGTGAAAATTGTCGTATCACAAAAGAATATATTTATTTTTAATTAAATTTTGTTCTGCTTGGTGCTAACGCGTCTTGCCGGGCAAATTTACCCCGTTCAATCGCCGTTCCCGTGCTGCGGGGCGGCGCCGCGAAAGCGGGTTTAATGGGGTAAAAATTTATTATCAAAAATATGACCAAAAAGATCAAAGGGCATTTATTTAAAATGCGGGTTTTTTATTTCTTGGCAATGTTTTTTATTGCCGCCGTTGTTTTGTCGGTTAGCAATGTTTATGCCGCGCCCCTTCCCGTGGCCGCCCCCTATGCTGAAGGCGATAATTTGATCGGCGCCACCAACGCTTCCTGGACCTTTGCCGGAGACCTTGCTGGAACGCTGGTGAACGGCGATATGCTTCGTTTTATTTTTCCGACTATCAACAACGGTACACCATTCTCGATTTCCAATCCGACCGTGGTTGCCACGTCAGGCATAATATTATTCAGCTCGCCGGAACCGATGAGCTCCAAAGGCGTTCAACAAGGCAGTTTCAGCGGCGGCGAGGGCCAGCCTCCGCGGAATTTTATTTTCGGTTATGTCCATACCACCATTGCCACTGATACGGCTATTTCCGCAACCTTTAACGGCATCAACAATCCGCTGGCCCAGCGCGCTGATGTGGCGGCTGATCATTTAACTTGGCAGCTTTCAGCCGGAACTCCGCAGATGGGTCCGCCAACTTTAAGTTTCACCAGCACTTCCACTCATCTTAGCGGCAATACAGCGCTGATCCGCTCCGGCGGAAATATGATCGTTGATCAAAATACCAATATCACGGCCAGCGCTTATACTCTTGGCACTACGAATGTCACTTATACTTTTACTTTTACGCCCACCAGCAGCATCCCGGTCGGAGCGAAAATAATAATTGGCTTTCCTTTCGCTTATAATGACTTATTGGATAATGCTTCAATTAGCGGCGTTGATATTATCAGCAACAATACCGCCACTACGATCGCTTCATTCTCTACTTCGACTTTGGAGAATTGGGGCAATGTCAGGGTGACCCTGGTAACTGCCGGCGCTGACACTAATGCCGGCGATGTTATTACGATTAAAATTTACGGAGTGACCAATCCGGCTACGGCCGGCGTCTATGGGGCAGGATCGGGCGGACCGGAAAGCCGGTTTGTGGTCTATACCGCCAAAGCTAATGACGGCGTTATGGACGGCTCTCCTTTTGGGATGGAAGAAGGCGATAATAATAACGGGCCGGCGCCAGATCGGGCGGTGCATATCGGCGGCACGAATAATGTTAATATTTTGGTTTACAAGCAGAGCGGCTCTAATAATGTCAGGTTGTCGGATAGCGAAGTCAGCCAGGTGCTGGTCGGCTTGGGCTGCCCGGACAAGGGATTCTTTGTCGGACAAAAAAGACTGGCAACCACCACGACTCGTTCTTTTGCCAGCTATAATAATGTGCTGGATTGCAATTATATCGTCGAGACTGAACCGAATGATAAAAGCGACAGCTCGTTTTACGCTAATTTTTTGGTGCCGGCGCAAAAACAAGTGCCAGTAATTGGTGGTAACGTAACCGCGACTACCAGTATCGTTTTTGGCGTGCCAGACGCTTCTTCCACTTTGATGATAACTAACGGCGTCGTGGGCAAACAAGCTTTTGTCCAGGCCTATAGCGCCGACTTCATGTCCTTTTCCCCGATATTTAATAATGAAAATTGCACCGGCGAACCTTCCGGCTTTGATGCCGGCGGCGTCGGCTATGCTTGTTTGAATATCAAGAGCGGAGAAAACTGGAATTTCAGCGTGATAGGCGGAGATATGAATAATTCGGCAAATTTTACCGATATCAGCGGAAATGAATATTGGCCGCCAACTATTTCTTCTGTTTATATCGCTTCGGCCGGCCATACTGATCTTGGCCCGTACGCTTACGTGAAAGCGGATAAAACTTTGACTGTTAATGTCTTGAAAGCCGGGACTGAAACCGGAGTTAACGGCGCTTGTATCGGCGTGGCGCAAGGCGGAGGCGCGTTTATGGGTCCGCAAAACATGACTTGCAATATCAATTCTAAAGCTTTTAAGGTTCCTCTGGGATCGGTTAACGTAGAAGTTGGCTTGCCTGGTTATGGCGCCCCGCAAAATTATCCGGTAGCGATCACCGGAAATTCCACTACGAAGAATATTTATGTCAGCCAGCCGACTTCTTATATTGCCGTTGTCGTGCGAGACAGCTCGGGAAACAGAATAAACGGCGCGCCGGTTTTTGCCAATGGCAATGGCAACGGCCAAGGCATGACTAATTCCAATGGCGTAGCCACGATTTATGTTATGCCGGGAAATTATATTGTCCAGGGCTTTGCTCCGGGTTTAGGCCAGTTGACGCCTAATAATGTTACTGTGTCGGGAGGTGAAGGTAGCCATGCTACAACGACTTTTATCATCAATACCGCAAGTTTAGGCACGGTAGCAGGAAGAATGTTCACCGACGCGAATGATAATGGCATTTATGATGTCGGCGTGGATACGGCTTTGAGCGGGATACAGATCGGCGCTCATCGCATTGACGGGACGAATGGAGGCAATGGCACGCAAACAGATGCCAATGGAAATTACACCCTGTATTTGCCGGCCGGCATTTATGAAGTTGGCGGCTGGTCTTCCAGTCTGGGCGGTTTTCAGGCCAGCCCCAGCTTGACGGTTACCGGCGGAGAATCAACTTCTTTGAATGTGCCCTTGAAAGGCCAGGGCACCTTGCATATTAAAATCCGGAATGCTTCCAATCTTAGTCCGTTATTTGCCGGAGTTTTTGATCCGAGTACGGGCAGAGGCAATGGCACTAATTCTTGGACCGCGAGCAGTACCAGCAAGATCGCTAATTTAACTTTGCCGGCTGGCACTTATAACTTTAACGCGGGTTCGCCAGTGATCGGCGAGATTATCAGTACTTCAACGATCATTACTGTGGGCGGTACAACCAATATTACCGTCGATGCTAATACTGTTGCCGCGCTGGTTACGATTAGCGGCAATGTGAAAAGCGGCGCGACTAATATTGCCAATGCTACGGTCTGGGCGGCAAAGATGGGCGGTCGGCCGGGATTTTTCTCAACCTCAACTGATAGCGATGGCAATTATTCTTTAAAAGTTCCAGCCAACAGCGCTTACCGCGTGGGTATAAAGATCTTGGGCTATATTGTCAATGATGTTTCCACCACGACGGCGGCCCTTGATAAAACAGTGAATTTTTCTTTGATCGAGGCTGGTGGCATTATCAGCGGGAGCGTAGTCAATAACAGCAGCGCGGCCATTACCAATGCCTGGGTTTCGGCTAAGAAAATTGTCGGCGCGGGGCAAATGGATGTTTGGGCCGGAGGACCGACTGATGGCAATGGCGACTTTTCTTTGAATGTCGACTCGGGTAATTGGACGGTTTTTGCCGGGGCGCCTTGTTATCAGCAATCGACCGGCGTGACCATCGCGGTCAATGCGTCAACTGCCATTACTTTGTCAGCCGTGTCAGGCTGTTCGGCAAATGCTCCTGAAATGCAAGGTATTACTCCGACCACCGGCGGGCAAGTCGCCAAGAATGATATGAGTTTGGATATTCCGGCTAACGCGCTGGGCACGGGCAGCGGCACGATCAGTTTGTCCTTTGGCACCACCTCGCCGCGCGCGGCTTCCAACGCCACGGCTTTGCCGAATTCAGTGCAAAGAATCACGGCGGTAGACAGCACCGGACAATCCATCACCAGTTTGAACAATAACGCTTCCTTGAGCATAACTTACAAAGAATCGGATTTGCCGACCGGTTTTGATGAAGGCAATTTACAGCTGGGTTATTTCGATGAAACTTCCGGGCAATGGGAGCCGGTGGCCTCTACCGTGGACACAACCAATAAAAAAATCACGGCTTCGATAAGCCACTTTACCGATTACGCTCCGATCATGCCGAATGTGCCGACCGCGCCGGCTGGTTTGACCGCCACCGCGATCTCCACCTCTCAAATTGATTTGAGCTGGACTGCCTCTACTCCGATTTCGGCCGATTATTATATTATTTACGCCTCTACCACCGCGATCACCACTTTCCCCGCCAGCGCGCTGATCGCCACTACCACCAGTACCAGTTATTCACATTCAAGCTTGTCGGCCACGCAAACCTGGTATTATAAAGTAGCCGGTTATAATGCCAATGGCGAAGGTTGGAATTCCAGCAGGGCTAACGCCACTACCCAAACGCCCAGTTGTTCCACTCTTACCGGTGCGGCCACTTATAACGCTTATCCGACTTGCGGCGCGGCCACTTGTTCTTCAGGTTATACTTTGTCCGGTTCCGGAGCTAGCGCGACTTGCGCGGCAAATAGCAGCGGCGGCAGCGGCGGATTATCAGCAGTTCATTATTGCGCTACCGTGACTTATGGTGATTGGGGAGGATGCGTTTCCAACTGGAAATATCGCGACGTGCTTACGAAAAGTCCGATTTATTGCACTCTGACCGCTGATCAGGAGGCGGTAAGAAAAATGTCTTGTGTCCTGGCCGAGCCGACGGCGACTACTACCGCCGAGATAATTAAAAACGAAGCTGCCCCGGCAGCTGGCAATACGGCCAAGCAGGCGCAAGATGATTTTGTCCAGAAATTAACCCAGATTTTAAGCGAAGCCGCGATTGTCATCAAGGCCGATGTCAATGCCCTGGTAGCGGCGGTCGGTTCAGTACGCGATCTTGGCAAAGAAAGCTTGATAACCAATAAATACATTACGGCGCTGATCAAAAACCAGAAAGTATCCGCGGTTGCCAAGACAATTTTGATCGATTTTGTCGCTTATGGCACGCCGACGACCAAGCCTCTGGGAGAAGGGGAGCGGGCCGGCGTAGTGGATTCTTATAAGGCCGCCTTCAGCAAATTACCCGCTACCGAAGCCGAGTGGCAAGACGTGATCAAGATCGCCAATGGCCGCTGGCCGGGCGAAACCAACGCCAAATCCGAAGCTTGGGCCAAGACCCAGTTCAAGAAAGTTTATTTGCGAGTTCCTAATATGAATAACACCAATGATTCGGCGGCGGTAAAAATTATGGCTTACGGATTGCGGCCGGCGAACAGGAATCTTAACAGCGAAAAAGCCGCCATCAAGAGCTTTAAGTTCATCTATGGCTACACGCCCAAGACAGCTTCGGCCTGGGACATTGTTCGGGCGATTGCCTATTCAGGAGCAAAAAGATAAGATCGGCGGAAGAATAGCAAAGCAACTTTAAATAAAAACAGCTATCGATTTATTTGGTGGCTGTTTTTTTATTTTCTGGTCAATCGAACCGGCAAGATTGTGTCGGTAAGCGGCGAGAACGGGCCGGTCATCGAATTATTTTCAATGATGTCTGACGACCAGGCAAAGGTGAGCATCAAACATCGGGCGGAATGATTTTTTCACGCCAACAGGCCTGCCTGGTTTGTTTTTTGTCAGCTTGGGATTGTGGTATAATAAATTAATGGGAAGAGAAATAATCAGCAAATTCAGGGAAAAGCCCAAGACAAAAACAGCCTGGCGGGCGATGTGGCTTGGTTTGGTCGCTCTTTTTATACCGCAATTTCTCGGTATTTTTGCCGCAGTTATTCGTCCAGCGATCGATCAGGCAAGCAATGAAAATATCGGAGCGGCGGCCGGGTTTTGTTTGCTGGCTGCCGCCTTTATTATCACCGTTTTAGCTCTGGTTATTGGCATCAAGGCTTTTAAAAAAGGGGAGCGCTCCTGGGTTTTGTGGCTGGGATTTGTTCCGGCTATTTTGTCCGGCGCTTTCTGGGTTCTGATGATCGTCGGCGAATTGATCTTCCCGCATTAAATTTTTTCAATCTTAAAATAAAAAATATCCGCTCCGGGCGGATATTTTTTTGTTAACTACAAGATATTATTCCACTGCCGCTTCCGTTTCAACCTTTTCCCATTTTTTATCATCGTCGGTTTCGGCGATATTGAATTTCAGGAGATCGTTAACGTCTTTTTGCCATTGTTCCGGGGAGGAATGGGTCACGCGGCCGATAAAAAGAGAGCGGAGATTTTTCAAGGCCGGCAATTTTTCCACGGCAACTTTATATTTTAAATAATCCGGCTCGTTTAATTTTTCATCAGATAAATAGATCGGTTCGCGGCGGAAATTAATTTCCATCATCGCTTGGTTGATGGTTTTGATCAATCTATCGGCTTCTTGGCGAAGTTCCTCAACATCCCGGATCTTTTGATAAGCGATCCTTGGAAAAATTCTAAAGAAATAAGTTGATTTTCCGCTGCCCTCGGCCGTGGTCGCGGACATAGCAATGGCATTGCCCGGCTTGCCCGTATCGGCCGAATAGATCGGGATCAAAAGCCAAAGGTAGTCGCCGGTCAGATCGCCCATCAGCCCCCGCTTGAAACCCAGGGCTATTTTTTCCCGGTCGGCCATTGAACTTAAAAAATCATATTCTTCTTTTATCCCGAAAGCCAGCATCTTTTTTTCCAAAGCCGGATATAATTCAGGCGAAAGCGATTCCAGCGCTTTAAGGTTAGCCGCTTTGCCTTCTTTCATTAATTGGGCCGCTTTTCTGATCAGCAGGGCATCGGAGTCGGGCAGAAGCTCTTTGAAGAATGACTGGGCTTGCAAAGCCAGCTCATTGATTATTTCGGAAAGGATTTTTTTGAAAGGATCTAATCGCTCTCCCATCCGGGAAATTATCAATTTATCTTCCGCTTCAGTTGCGATCGTTATCTGCTGATCTTCTTCTTCGACTTCGGAAAAATTGCCATAAGGAATCCGGATAAAATCGCCTTGATCAGGGATCGCTATCAGCGCGGTTTCGTAAAGGCGCAATTCCGCTTTCCCCTGATTGCTTACCTGCCCGTTTTTAGCGGAATAAACGAATTCCGCTTCGATCCCGGATTTTTTCGCCGCTTCCTCCATCAGCAAGTCCTTGATTAATTGCTCGTTGCGGAATTTGGAAATCGATCTTAAAAAATCCTCGTATTGATAGCCAAGATTGAAAATAAAAATTTTCTGTTTTGAGATCAGGTCGAAACAGATCCGATAATCCGCCGCGGAAATTCGCAGGATCTCCCGCCAGGATAATTGCAGCGGTTCGCCGAAATTCGGGCGCAAAACGAGATTTTCTCCGGTGATCTGCGCCTGTGCCTCTCTTTTTTCTTCTTGGCCGCTTTCATCAATCAAGGAATATTCCAGCCGCAATTCCATGGCCGGCTTGGCTTCTTTTTCGTTTTCTCCGATCATAAAAATTATAGTTTATTGCCGCATTCGCCGCAAAACGCGGTTCCGGTCTGGTTTTCCGCGCCGCATTTTTTACATTTGATAAAATCCAAAGAAGCGCCGCAATTGCCGCAGAATTTTCCCGTGCCGGCCGGTTTGCCGCAGGCCGGACAGGCTGTTTTTTTAGCCTTTATTTCTCCGGTGAAAACCTGGGTGCCGGCGGCTTTGGCTTGGATATCTTCGGCTTTTTTCTTGGCCCGGGCGGCAGCAATTTCAATCGCTTCGCGGGGGGCGCAGCTAACGCACAAATTTTCCTGCTCGTTCCAGCAATTTTCGCAAACCCATTGGGTGCATTTCGGGCAGCGATGCAAATGAGCCTTAGCCTCGGCTTGGGCTTTTTCAAAAGCCGCATCGTATTCTTTGCGCCACTCCGGCGATTTGCCCTCGTGCCGGTCGGTGATGACATCGGTGGCTTTCTGGATTCCGTAGCCGACATTATATTGTCCGGCGATCTGGGCCGCGGCGCCGACCAGGCCGCCCATGGCTTTTAAGAAATTTCCTTTCTTGGTTGACTTTGCCTCGATGAACTCGGTTTTATATCCTTCATTGCAGATGGCGCAGGAAAAAGTGAACTGAAATCCGGCGTCAGTGGAGTTGTCGGCAAAGTTATCGGTGAATGGTTTCATAGACATATATTTTATTTAATAAAATAATAAAAAATATCCCCGTAAAAAATTTCTTGGTAAAAAACTAATATGGCAAGAATAAGCAATATGGCAAGAGCGAACGAAACGGCGGCAAAAACATAAAATGCTTTCACCCAGGGATTATTTGATGGTTGATTAAATAAAAACGACAGCGCTTCCGCAAAATTATCACAAAAAGCCAATATCAACCCGCCGATTATTGCAATGAAAATAAACACGCCAAGATCCGCCGGCGTCATTTCTTTAAAATCAATTTTTCCGGAAATTTTCCAATTTACCAAAAGATAAATTATCTCAAAAACGATTATTAAAAAAAATTTAAAACCAAGAGGCAATTTTTTCCATGAGAAAACCCCTTTCTTTTTGGGCGGCAAACTAAAATCAATAAAATTTTTATCCATGTAAAAATTAATATTATTATGGTTTTGCCCGAATGGTTTATCTTGCGTATCCCGTGGCGTAAGGCCGGGGAGCCTCATTCTTCAGCGGATTATGGTTTCGGTTTCAGAACCGCGATCAGTTTTTATTAGATTCAGGAAATCAATTACGCCTTTTTCGGCTTTAAAGGTTTGCCGCATTTTATGCAATTGTCGCCAATCGGCGGCTGTTCCTGTTCGCAATTCGGGCAGGTTACCAATAATCGCTTGCCGCAGTCTTCGCAATGGTCGCCGAAGAACGTCACTTTGCCGCAGAAAGGGCAGATTATCCTTAAGTTTTGATTGCATTTCGCGCAAACTTTCCATTCCTTTTCGATCGGCTCATGGCATTTCGGACAGCGGAACGGCCCCAGGGGATTGGTTTTTTCGCAAAAGGGGCAAGCGACCGAATCCGGCGGAATTAACTCTCCGCAATATTTGCACGGATGCTTATAACCCACCGTCGGCTTATTTGCCGCCGCCGTTCCGGTCGGAGCATAAGGCGGAGTAGGCGCGGTTTTTTCTCCATTTTTATTATCGGAGAATGCCAGATATCCGGGGATGCCAAGGCCAAGGACAGGGACGATGATCAAAATTCCCACCCAATTTTCCCTGCCTCTTATTTCCGCGATCGCCATCCAAAGAATGACGCCGATCACGATATTGACCAATGGGATCAAAAGCAGGAGGAACCACCACAATGGTTTTTTGGCAACACTGATCATCAGGAAAATGTTAGCGATCGGTATCCAAGCCAGCCAGCCGTTGGGCGTGCTGGTTTTTTTAGCTAAGACTTGCAGACAGATGGCCAGATAGACATAAAGCAATAGCCAGAGGAACAGATACAATCCAACCAGCCAGCCCCAAGCGGCAAAACCGCCCAAAAGCACGGCCCAACCAAAGCCGGTATCCGATGCTGGCGGCAATGGCGGCAGCGGCGGCAGGATTTCGCAGGACAGATCTTCTTGGCAGGCCGTTTCCACGTCGCAAGCGGCCGGAGCGCAGGTTCTTGTTTCAGCCATCATCTCTGGCGAACATCCGGAGCTTCCGCATTCCGTTCCCTGCCATTCCGAGCATTGGCAGCCAACCGCCTTGACGCATTTTCCGCCTTCGCATTTATTTCCCTCGCCGCAATAGACTGCCGAAGACCATTCCGGGCAGCTGTCTTTGTTGTAGTCGCCGCATTTGTTGTAATTGAAATTATCAAAACATTTTGTTTTATCAGCAGTGCACTCGTCGGTGCAGGTATCCGGAGGGGGATTTGGCCCTTCAACGCATTTGCCGTTCTCGCAAGTATTATTTGCGGGGCAATCGGAATTTTTTGTGCACATCGGTCCGGGAGGGACGCTGACGCATTTGCCGGTTACGCAAGTAGGATAATCCGCGGGGCAATCAGAATCTTTAATACATCTCTCCGGAACGGATCCGCAGACATTGCCGCAATCAGCTGCTTGATAGCAGTTTTTAGCCGTAGTTCTCTGGCAATCTTCCAAAGAAAGGAAATTCCCCATAGCATCGCATCTTGTTCCGTTGCAAGCATAGAATTTGGCCTGCGCGCCAGTAGACTTAACTTCCAATTTATACGTAAAAATTCCACTCTTATAACCGGTGCCAATAGCTAAAAATATATCAGTATTAGCCGCCGGAGCCAAAGACAAATTGACTAAGCTCCCCGCGTTTGCAGAAGATTTTTCATCAATCGTTTCCCGGTTCGCGTTAAATAGCGTCAATTGGCCTTCGTCGCCAGTTGATGGAGTTAAAATAAATTCATAAGTTATTCCTTTTTGAACAGAAATTTTATAATAATCTTTAAAATCGTTGCCAAATGGCGTTTGCATTACGCTTACTCCGGACAGATAACCGGTATAGCTCCCCAAGCCAATCGGCAGCGCTCCTTCAAAAGATTCTCCGGCATCGGTCTGGCTTCCGGCATCAAAACGATTTTGTAAAGCAATCTCTAAATTATAAGTAAGGGTTTCGTCGGTCTGATCATTTACCAGCCTGATATACAAATTTTGCGCTGATCCGCTAAGATACGCCCCCAAAGCTCCGCCACTGCCATACACGTTGTCCCGCTCTTCTTGGTTGCCGCCATAAAGATACAAATTTCCCCACGAATACGTATTCTCGCCATCCGCGACGCTAAAACCGCCCTTAGCATTCATTTCTTGGCCGGATTTTACCGCTACTTTATAATAGCTATCGGCTTCCGGAGCAATTTGCCCCTGATAAGTTCCGGCTTGGATCGCGACCGCCGTTTCAAAACTGCTGCCGCCGGCCGGCAAAGCTTGCGCTTGAGCGGCAATGCCCCAGCCTGCGCCGAGCAATAAAAAAGCAAAACAGCCGATTGCGGTTTTCCACGACACGGAAAGATTTTTAAGCATAGTTTTTATTTTTAATAATTATTATCTTTTGAGGTTCTACGGTCTATTCTTATATTATATTACTATCAAATAGCTAATGCAAGAAAATCAGTTTTTTTGAATCATTTTGAAAAAAATGGTATAATGAATCTGTCACCGAATGCCGTTTTGGCCTAAATCTTCATATTTTGGTAAATTTTTTTAAAAATATTTCAGCTGATACACCATATCACCTTCAATATTTTTAAAAAAATTTCCTCAAAATCTGAAAGATTTATGCTCAAAGAGCATTCGGTGACAGACCCATAATATTTAAAAATTGCCTATTGAAAAGTCCGAGAGCAATGCCATCGGAATTATTATCGTTTATAAATTGATTATTTCATATGACCAAAGAGGAATTGGAAAAAACATTAGCCCAGCTCAAACCGAGATTCGTACCGGCCGGCGCGCTGGAATTAGTCTCTCTTTCCGGCAATGAAATAAGATTGAAAGCAACCGGATTATCCCAGGACATCTTCAAGGTCCAGGGGAAGATCGTTAAAGCGGAAGATGAGATAAAAAAAGAGATCGCTAAGCGGCTGCAGGCGGATTTTGCCGGCGCCAAAGTATCTTTCGTATAAAAAATCACTCAACTGCCATGAATTTGCAAAATTTAAAACTCGCGCTGCCTAAAACCTGGAAAGAAGCTTCCCGGATGGGCGGCGAAAATCAGGTCAATATCAGGGTTTACCATATCAATCCGCTGGCCGGCATTGATCCTAAAAATCTGCAAGACCAGCCGATGCCTTCGGGAGATCCTAAGATGAACGTTTATAAAGTTGGGATTCCCACCCCGGGCGTAAGGCCGATAAATGATTTTTATAAAGGAATGAAAGGTTTTATCGAGAGCGGTCTTGCTCCGGCTGATATGAATATGGGATCCCTTGATAAATTATGGAAAGGAATGACCGAAACGCCCCATGCCGAGAGACCGGGGGAATCGGATATGGCCAGCGACATCGATATTGTCCAATGCGCCGATGAAGAAACCGCCCGGCAAATTTTGAAAAATAAAGCTTTGATGCCGATGCAGGGATTTGATGTGCCGATACCCGGGGGAATCACGGCGCCCGGGCTGCCCAAGAATATGACAATGAGCGATTATCTGCAAAGCGATGTTTTAAAAAACGCTTTACCCAAAGAGCAGAAAGAACAATTGAAAAAATTGCAAGCCGCGCTCAAAGAAGTCAAAGAAAAAATACCGCAAGTAAAACAAACTTTTGCCCAGAAGGGGGTCAAGTATGGGGAGGGAAAATATTTGGGCTGCGAGGCGGTTTATATGGAATTCCCCAACCCTGACCCGCCGCCCCAGCCGAAAGCAAGAGTATCTTCTTCGAAAAGTTTTTCCGGGGGCGGTGGCTACGGCTACACCGGGATCGATCCTCTGCCTAAGACAACCCGGCCTTATTCCGCGTCCAAAAAAACTTATCTGGGGATATTGTTCAAGAATTTCGTGATTGACGGCCAGCTATTGTCCGCGATCGATTCTTTCCCGCCGGGCAATACTCCTTGCTATTCGCTTTCGCAAACCAAAAAAGTGACCTCCACTACCAAAGAAGGCGGGACAGTATTCACGGATGTCGCTATCGTGCCCCTGGTAAGCGACTACGCGAGCGAAGGTTATTTTCATAAAGAGGAAGCGGAAAAAATATACCGCGACCTTATTTCAAAATTAGCTTAGTCCGGCCTGATCGGAAAAAAATATTATGACAAAAAAAGTTCGTTCCGCTTTCCGGAATAATTTGATGATTTTCGGCTTGATCGTTCTGCTGGCCGGCTTTTTCAGCCTGGTTTATTTTCTGCGCGATCAATCGCCGGCGGTTGGCGCTGAATTAAGCTGCGGTTCTGC
>JAQTUZ010000022.1 GCA_028707065.1 Patescibacteria group bacterium
TTGATCGGGGAGCGAAATATCCGGCCAATAGATCGTGATATTTAAGCAAACCCGCCGGATTCCTGAAGGCATAGCCGGAAAAAAGGATATCGCCGGCCGCGTTTTCCGCGGCCTTTAATTCTTCGGCCTGCCGCGGGATTTTGTTTTCGGTCGGCGGCAGGAAAAAAAGCTCCATCCCGCCGTTTTTATCGCTCGATTTTACGGCGCGAGCCAATTGTTTGGCGCCGAATCTTATTTTTAAATAACAATCATAAAGCCGGTTGAGCGAGAATCTTTTTTTTGGGAAAAAACCAAACAGCGGGCCGAAGAAAAATTTCGGCAGAAAACCGGTCTTGATCTTGGGAAAGTATCGCGCGTAATGGAAAAAAGCCGGATTACGGCAGTCGTAGCCTTTTTCCAAACAATAGGCGTAAACACTGGCATAATTCCATAGTTGATTGCCAAATTGGCCGCCGTGATTGATGATGATTACTTTTTTAGCAGCCATTTTTTTGAAGGATAAAGTTTCTGTTTCAGTCCGCTTTTGCGGATGATAAATCCGAAGAAATTTTCCGCTTTTCTTTTGGTAAGATCGAGCCTGATCCCTTCCCGGCGGCAGAAACGGACGGCATCATATAAATATTTTCCTTTCAAGATCGCGGTGCAAAAATAATCAATGGCCGGCGCTCGGAAGGAAAGAAAAGGCTGATCGATTTTTCGGGAGCGCTCCAGGCCGCCGCCGGTTTCGAAATCCCAGCCGGTTTCTCCGTCCTTAAGCAATGACAGAAAGATTTGCCGATCCCAAATCGCCGTTTGCGTGCTGTTGCGATAAGCGGCGCCGCGGCCGATCATCCCGATTTCCTGACTATCGTTAAAAGGCAGGTCTGGTCCGGGACAGGGATAGAGCCGCAGATAGGCAGCCCGGGTTTCCGCGATCAGTTTTAACGCCGCGAAAATCTTTTCAGTAATCACTTTTTTCCGCAAAAAATAATCTTCTTGAAAATAAATGACATAATCTTCGCCGATATTCTTTAATGCCTCGATCAGATTGCCTGACCAGCCCAGATCATTTTTGATTTTGTAAGTCGTCACGCGCGCATCGTTATATTCCCGGCCGTTGCTGATTAAAATAATGCGGAATGGGCAATCCGGCCAATAGCGGAAAAATAAAGTAAAAAAAGGATCCCAGGCGTCGGCATAGGCATCGCAGGAAGAAATAACGATGGCGCAATTTTTATTTTCCATAGCTTGTGTTTGGAGGAAGTTCCGCGGCAAAAATTATTTTTTGATCTGCCAGATTTTCGCTTCCCATGAATTTTTGCTATAAAAGCCGGGGCTGAAAAATTTTTTTACCTCGAATCTACCAAGCAATCCAGCGCCGAATTCGTATTCCATCCTCTCGGAATTATCCAATAAAACATAGCCGTTATTCTTTATTTTCGGCAAAAGATTGCTGATACAGCCGTTGCGGGCGCGGCCGTCAACGATAATCAGGTCAAAGGAATCATCCGGATAGTCATTGATTTTTTCAATATATTTTTGAAAACTTTTGTTCGAAAAATTTTCATCGGAACTTAAATATAGTTTGTTTACTCCGGCCCGGGCTTCTTCCGGCGGACAGCAAGATAGTTCGCAGTTGTTTATTTTGTTTTTTATCAATTTTTCTTTGACCACCTCATACCAAGTCCGGTCATGTTCGACCGAAATTATTTTTTTAACCCGGGCTGAAAAATAAAGCGTCGAGCCGCCGCAGCCGTATTCGAAAATAATCATTTCCTTGCTTAAGTTTTTATCCAGCCATTCCTTGGTGGCGAAGTTCAGCCAGGGCATTCCGCTGTTTAGGGGCGACCGCAAAGTGGCCAGAAGATATTTTAAATATTTAGGATTTTTAAAAATAACCTTGCTAACCAGCAAACGCTCCCAGGCTTTGCTTTTCAGTTCGCTTAACATAAACAATTATCGAGTTTAAAAAAATTATGATTTTTTGTAGAGGATGGCAAAGATCAGCCAGCTTAACGCTTCGGAAAAAACAATGGCCGCAACCATCCCCCAGATCCCGAAAAACGGCAATAAGGCGAAAAATAAGATTATTTTTAGCGCCGGAATCAAGGTATTGGCGATATATAATTCTTTTTTCTTGGTCTGGGCGGTAAGCGCCAAGGAAAAAAGCGATTTGGGCTGGAAGAGCAGGGTGAGCGATAAAATTTGCGTATAAATCACCGCCGGCGCGTATTGGGGCAAAAGAATTTTAAAAATAAAAGGCGCGGCCAAGATATAAACGGCGACGAGCGGCAGGATGAGCAAGGTCAATCTGGCCACTTTTTTGGGAATGATCCTCTTCAGGTCAAGCTCGGATTTTTCTCCTACTTTAGGCATGGCCAGGGAATTGATATTGCCCATGATGAAATCCTGCATTTTGGAAATCGGAGTGATAGCAAAGGCGTAAATTGCCGCCGGAGCGGCGCCGAGCCATTGAAAAACCAAAATATTGTCAATTTGCGAAGAGACAATGCCCAAGACATTCATTATGGTTAAGTGCTTGCCGAATCCGATCACGGCCGAATCTTTTTCTTTATTCGGCGGAAACAGCCGCCAGTATTTGATGATGAAATAAATCCTGATCAGCATTCTTGGCACGTAAAAAGCCAGAATTATCAGGGGAACGCTCTTGGTAAAGAACAGGGCGATAATGATAAGACTGGAACAGATTATTTTTTCGGCAATATTGTTCGAGCTGTAATGTTTGAATTGTTTTTTGCCGAGCAAGAATGAGTTGTAAAGATAAAGAGCCTCGACAATCGGCAAGAAGACGCCGACCATGGCAAAGCTCAATCCTAAAACAGAATTTCCGTGCCAAAAATAATAAACGGAAAAAGACAGCGAAACCAAGGTAGCGATCAAGCCGAATTTCAACTTGCTTTTAAAAGCGTCAAAATACGAGCCCTCGCGTCCGGCCGCGACGGAGAAAGTGAGCGCCGTATCGACGCCCGGAAGATTGAAGATTGAAAACATCGCCGCCACGGACAGGATATATTGGTAAATGCCATAGCTTTCCCGGCTAAGCAGATTGGCAAAAGCAATGATCGAGACAGCGCCCAGGGCGTTGAAAGTTATTTTTTCAAAGGTAATCCAAAAACCGCCCTTGGCGGCGTAGATCATGTCCGTCTTGGTCCAGCGTTGCGACCAGATCAGCAGAGATTTTAATTTTTGTTTAATTGGTAAAGGCATTTTAGGACGATAAGAAGATGCTCTGTTGTCCGAACTGGTCAAGCTAACTAAGCATTAGCTTGATGTTTTTTTCTAGTTCTTCAGCGTTGACAATGAGGTTATTTTTATGGTTATCTTTTTTGGATAATGAGAAAGAATATCCGCAGACCTGATAATAGTAGCGGAGGTTGACTTTTTGCGCCAAAGAAAAAAAACAATAGAATGGGTTTTGTCCGCCGCCCAATTCCAAAATTTTTCCGCCTTCGCCCATAAAAATCAAGTTAGCAAGACCGGCGCCATGATTGCTGGTGAGATATCGGGCGTTCTGGCAGATGCTGATTTGATCTTCCCATTTATAATTTTCCAAAATTATTTTTTTGAAGCCGTATTTTGAGAAGATTGGCAGTATTTCCCGTTCATTTTTAATTTTTCTTCTTCTGGCCTTTTGCCGGCTGAGATAAATTTTATCGCCAAGATTCAATCGCTGACCGGTTTGGTAATTTTTTAGCTTCTTGATTAATTTTTGCATTATTTCCGGATCATAATTTCCCGAAGGGGCTAAGTGGTTGGGGACAATTAATTTTTTGATTAATAAAATTTCGCCGTTTTCCACCCAGCGGATATTCTTAATGCCGAAAATTTTGAGACTTTCCGCAACATAACCAATTTTTTTATATTTTGCCGGCAAGACGATTAAGGTTTGATCGATGTATTTTTCTGCCGTTATCAGGCGCGGCAAAGCGTCTAAAAGCCAGTGGAAATAACCGATACTCCAAGTATCCGTAAAACAAAGGCAGGGTTCGGTAATGATTATTTTTTTCTTGAAAAACATGCTGGTTAATAAAAAAGGATCAGCTAAAAATTTTTTCCATCCCAGATATCTTTTTGTAATGTTAAAATTTACGCGAGGAAATTTAAAATAATATTCTAGTGTGCCGTTGATGAAAGAAGCAGGAAGTATTTTACCATCTTTAAAGATTATGTTGTCTGAATTAAAAAAAACATCGTTAATTTCTTTTATTTCATGAGGCGGTATGGGGCGGGCAATATTTTTATCAAAACGAAACAGGTCTTTTTCCTTAATATTTTCGGGGAGGGCTTTGTTCATAGATTGCATGGTAAAAAGTATTTTTTTGGTAATTTAAGGCATTTTTAGTTTATCATATAGTATTAGTGAAGGCAAGAACGAATAGAATTTAGTCATTGGGAAGATAACCGGATTTGACAAGAGTTAGAAAATAATTTAAAGTAAAATTTCCAGCCGAAAGTGCGAAGTGTAACAAAAATCGTTATGTTACGTATTATTATGTGTCGGGTTATCAACCGTTTTTTTTATGAAAAACAAAAAAATTTATATTTTAATAGTTTGCCTGGCGGTTTTATTAACCGGTTGCGGGTTGAATTTGGAAAGAAATAAGACTGAAAAAGCTGTGAAACCGAAAATAAAAAATGAAGCGGTGACGAATAATGTTGCGACAAGTTCGGAAAAAGTAGCCACAAACTCAACGGTGGTAAAAAATGAAAAAGTTATTGAACCAGAGAAAAAAGAGGAGGTCAAGATTGGGGGGTGGTATGTTTATGATTACGATGAAGTCGGGATAAGCTTTAAACATCCAGAACTACTTTCGGTGGCTTTGATGAATGGATATTTAAATTCAAACGGTCTTTCAGTTGAAGAGCATGGATTTGTTGACCAAGGAGAAGTGTCTATTTATGGGAGAAAAATAATTTATGACAAGGTGCCTCAGCCGGATATGGATGTGGTTGGATTGTCAAAAAAAATTGCAGAAAAATTATTATCTAATTCTTCCTGCACTTTACTTAATAGTTATTTCAGTCCTTCTCAAAAAAACGACACGGACTTTTTTTATTTGCCACACTCATTCAGCAATCCCAATC
This sequence comes from Patescibacteria group bacterium, assembly GCA_028707065.1. NCBI lineage: Bacteria > Patescibacteria group bacterium. The sequence continues at coordinate 5,086 of JAQTUZ010000022.1, forward strand.
TTTGTGGGGTGGTCAAGAAAGATGGTTATACAATTTTTTATGTTATAGGGATAGAGCAGGGCTATGAGGCAATTCCGCGCATTGGCAGTTCGATTTTAATTTTGCGATCAGGATCCGCTGTTATTCTGGCGCATAATTTGCTTCCAGATTTAAATAAAGAATTAGATGCTTGGAAAACGGCTTATTATTTGGATCATCCGAATGCCAGTTTCCCAAACAAAGAATGGGATGATTTTAATTATGCCACTCGAGACAGGATTGATCAGCTAATAAAAAATCCTACTAAAAAAATTAATGATAATTTTATTTTACTTGGTAAGATTGCCGATTCGATAGTTTTGAATAAATAATTATAAAATTTACTTAATTGCATTTTTGTGCTATTAGGCAAGTTTTGCAAGAAGCTTGGAGACCAAAAATAGAAAGGAGAGTGGCTCTCAAATGCTCTTTAAAACTAAATACAATAAGAATGATTTTAACCCTAAACTGAAAGGAAGGTAGCTATGAAACTGATGACAATGTTTTACGTTGTTTTTTGTTTTGGTTTGGCTAATGCAGAAATTGCAAAATACTTCATTTATCCCGTGTTAGGGGAGAATGAGAGCCCGCTTGGCGTAGCTGGCAATATCTATAATCCACGTTATTATGGTTGGAATACTGATGGGAATGGATTTGGCAACGAACTGGCGTCTTGCCCATTGTTAGGGGTAAATCAAAATTGTGGTAGTGGAAACGTTTTTCATCCCGGGGAGGATTGGAATCTAACTAGTGGCGCAGATGCATACAAACCCGTTTACGCAGTTGCTAGTGGAAAAGTAGTCAGAATATATCATGGAAGTTTGGGGTATTCTATTGTTATTCTTTGTGAATTAGAAAACGTAACTGACTTCACTAAATATTTTTTGTCCGGTACTAATCCGCCCGCTTTGTATAAAACGTCAAAATATATTGGTTTTCAATATACCCATATAAATTATGACGGTTCATTTAATGAAGGTGATTTTGTTTGCAGGGGGCAAAAAATAGGGACTATTAGACAGGAGGAGGGGCATTTGCATTTTGAGGCTATGGTTTTTAACCCGTCAACGCAATTCCCCTCAACGGCCAGGAATGGTTGCGGTTATTATGTTAGTCAGCAAAGCATAACAGATAACGGCTACATTGATCCAACCGGTTTTATCGCTGACCATGTTCAGTCAGGTTCGATTTCTGGTTTTACCTATGTCGATTCTTGGATTTGTGAAAAAGTAAAAGCGGGATTAACAACCGGTGACTTAGATCCTGATAATATCAGATCTGTATTTGGTGAAAACGAGCACGTCTGTTGCTTAACAGAGCTGACCAACGTGGCAATTAACCATCGCTTTAAGGTTGAGGCGTATTGTAATGGACAAAAAATGTGGGAATTTGCCGACAATTGGAGAACAGTTAATGGCACTTGGAATTATTCTCATTTTTATCCATTTTGGAATGGCGTGCCTGCGGGCAACGATGAATTCCGCGTTTACATCGACGTTGATAAAACAAACAGCGACGATGTGGATGATTGGCGTTCAATTGCCACGAAACATTTTACCGTTGAGAGCGATGGAATTGTCAGGATAGCAGGCATGGACCTTGCTAAGCCGGGAAATTTGGCGGTTAATTCAGTGACGCAAAATAGTGTGACGTTAAGTTGGGATCAGGGTTTGAATACTGCTTCCAATTTGGCCTATCACGTCTATCGCTCGACAAGTCAATCCGCAAGTTCGGCATATGAAATAGCTTCCACCAATAATAATAGTTACAATGATGGAAATTTAAGTCCAACTACAAAATATTATTATTGGGTAAAAGCGGCAGTGGGCAGTGAGCTATCAGATTATTCCGATTGTGCTTCGGTGACCACTCAAGGTTTGCCGGGCGATGGATCAATTCCAACGCCGCCAAGCGATTTGAACTGTGTGTTTGTCAGTAGTGACCAGGTTAAAGTCCGCTGGAGCGTCGGTACGAATAACCCGAATAACATCGCCAATTACAAATTGTTCGTGGGAACAGCGAGTAATTCCGATCAGGCGGTTTATACGGCAATTACGCCTTATACCGAACAGGCAGTCTATAACCTTAATCCAGCCTTGACTTACTATTTTTGGTCTAAGGCGGTCAACCACAATGGTAGTGAATCAGGATTCTCGACGATGACTTCGGTGACGATGGCCAACTATGTTTATCCACCGGCGAATTTGACAGCGGTCAATTCCAACGGCTCGGTGAGCTTGGCTTGGACATGCCAGAATGCGAATGCGTCGTATCGAGTTTATCGCGGCTTAGCGTCGGATCTTTCCGATCAGTCGTTAGTAATTTCGCCGGGTTCGCCGAGTTTTGTCGATGTCGGCGGACAGCCTGGAACAACTTATTATTATCGCGTTTCCGCGGTTTTGAATAATTCCGTTTCGGATTATTCAAATATAGCTTCGGCTACTACGACAACTTTTATGGCACCGGATAGTTTTCGGATCGTAGAAGTTAAGCCGGATAAGGTTAGATTGGCGTGGAAAAAATCTTTGGGAACGATCTATAACTACTGGCTTTATCGTTTTTTGAACGGTGGCCAGCAATGGGTTAATTCGGCCAATGATACATTCTATGTCGATAGCACGGTTGAGGTGGGGAAAACCTACTCTTATAAGGTCAGGGCACACTCCGACGTGAATTCCAGTATTTCCGCGCCGGTGTTTGCCTCCATTCCTTTCAAGAAAAATGTCTATTCCGATTTTGTTATGTTGCCGGATTTGGATTCGAACGGTTATGCTGAAGCCGCCTATCTTTATAAGAAGGGAGACGACAGCGTGCTGGTATCGATTTCGGATTTGGGCAATAATCGGATTTTAAAAATGTTTTCTTTGGGGAACTACATCCCAAATTCTTTGGCGGGATCAGCTGGAAGTCCCAAGCTGATGGTGGCACTAAATAATTCAAGCGGCGACACAACTTTTATCAGAGTTGTTGACATCGGGTTGAATAAGCAGACTTTCGTTTTAAACCAGCCGAGTAATTTTCAAGCGAGCACGGCATCTTATGATCGGGTCAATTTAAGCTGGCAGGGTAATAATCCTGACAGCGTGGCCGCGTTCTATTGTATTTACGCCAGCCCGATTAACGATTCGCTTACCGCTCAATTTATCGGTTCTACTTCTGGAACTAATTATGCCCAAGCCGGGCTAAGTCCGGGCGGGAATTGGTATTATTGGCTTAGATCGGCGGTGGGCGCGGAGGTTTCTCCTTTAGTCGGCCCGCTGGCCGCAACAACCAACCCTTTGCTTGCTCCCGTAAATTTGGCGGCGCGGCAAGTAACTGATTCACGAGTTGTTTTGGGCTGGAATACTGTCGCCGGAGTTAATGGTTATCGGGTGTATCGGGACGGCTCTTACCTTGCTTATGTAGCGGCTGATTCGCTGGTTGATATACAAGTTAACCAGCAAAGCCAATACGCCTATCAGGTTGTTTCAGTGTTTGGCAATTATTATTCCTCGCCCACTGATGCATTGTCGGTTTTTACTCCGTGGTTGCAGGCGATTAGTTCAATCAAAGGATTTGAGGATATGGATTTTTTGCCTGACCTGGATAATGATGGCCAGCCGGAATTAGCTCTTTTGGCAACCGATAGCCTTACTAATCGTCCAGTGGTTTATATTAAGAGTGGCGATGGCATGAGGGTGGTGACGACTATTGCGTTCTTTAGTTCCGGCACTATGCCGAATTCCTTTATGCCGATCATTGATTTGAATAACGACGGCTTGCCGGAGTTCACGATGCTGGGGAATAAAGGCGATACGGCCAAGATCGAGACCAGATATTATTCCGGTGACACCCTTATTCGCTAATTGCTCAATCAACAATTATCATACTTTCAAAAGGAGTTTCCGTTATGCGTATGCTAACTGCAATGTTGTTTTTGGTTGGATGGATGTTTTCCGCTTCGCAGGCTTATTTGGATAGCGGTTTGGTGGCCTATTATCCGCTTAATGGCGATGTCAACGACCATAGCCCTAACGGCCACAACGGCACGGCTTATAATATCATCTATGATACGGCCGGAGCTTATGGCCAGTGCGCGGTGTTCAACGGCACCAATTCCACCATTAATACCAATTATCTCTTTAATTTTGGTACGGGAAATTTTACCATTTCCCTATGGCTTAATTACACGAATTTAAGTCAATCAGCGTCAGTTATTACCAAAAGAGTGGGAGATGTTAATGGCTTTGATGTTGAAATCGTTCCGTGGTCTACAAAAAGAATTAATTTTTATGGAGCGGAAAACTCCAGTAAAGTTGTTTGGCCGCCATACACTACTGACTATTCACAAGGATGCTGGCACAATGTCGTTGTAGTTAAAGATGGCATTAATTATAGTGTTTATGTTGATGATACTTTGCGTGGGACGGTGGCCTCAACGGTTGGGGCGATAAACATGGATAATTCATATAACGTTGAATTCGGTTTATGTAGAGTAGCTAATGTTCGCGGCGGATATTATAATGGCAAGCTCGATGAAGTGAGGTTCTATAACAGAGCGTTATCGGTTGCTGAAATTGGGCAATTATATTATCCGATTGTTAATAATTACATTAATATCACTTCACTTCCTGACATGAACAATAACGGTTATCCGGAAATCGTTGGTCTGGCTCAGGAAAAAAGTACTGGCAATCCGATTGTCGTTATCTTTGATGGTAACACTAGCGAGCAGTTGAAAAAAATTACGTTCTTTAATGCCCAGTGGACGCCGAAAAAGGTTACCGTCTCTGATATTAATAACGACGGCTTACAGGAAATATCGGTTTTGGCTTCCAAGACTGACAGTACAAAAGTAGAATTCCGAAAAATAAGCGACGGTTCTTTGGTCCGAACAATTATTCTGCCCTAGGCGGGAAAAATAATTTCACAATCAACGAGCGAGGCACATCAGCCTCGCTTTTTTCTTTGGCACCACAATTATTTATGGAAATAAAAAATCAGGATATTGTCCCGATTTAAGTGAGTGCGATGTAAAAGTTTCGAATATGGATTGATTATTTCGTGAACCAAAAACAGCCGCAGGCGTAATTTTCCTTGTCGGAATCTTCTTTGGTCGCGGAAAAGTTCGGCTCGCGATTGTTTGCGGAGGGAATCAAGGTAAAATTGTTTAATTTTAAATCTTTAAAAGCGTCAATGATCATTTGGTAAGAATAAATCCGATGGGCGTTGAACATTAATTTCGGTTGGCCGATCGGTACGGCAAAAAGAAAATTTCCTCCGGGTGCCAAAACTCTGGTTAATTCGGCCATCGCTTTCAAGTCTCCGATCGGGTCGATCGGGTCGCCATAGCGCCCCAACCCGACATGCTCAATGGTGTGCATGCAGGAAAGCGATTTGACGCTATTATCAGGGAAGGGGAGTTTTAATAAATCGGCGTGATTGCATTCCAGCCCGGATAATTTAAGATTGGCAGGGCGATAATCGAAGAATTTTACCGGCAAAAAAGCAGAGACAAGCGAGCAGAACGTTAATGACGAGGAGATGTCGACATGAAATTCCGGCTTGGTTTGAGCCAAAATTCTCGCCGCCCAGGCCGGATGATAAATATAATGCGCGTCAAAGTTAGTCGTCGCGGTAGCTTCTCCGAGGCAAGGAAAACGATTGGACCATCTAAGAGGAAACCTGGCATCATTATTTTTTTTAAAAGAAAGAAAGTCAATGATAAAAGAAAAATATGATTTTGCCCAAAATATTTTTTTTCTGATCAGGCGAAAATTTTGGCGCAGTAATCGTGACTTTTTAAGTTGTTTGGGAATATTCATATTGAATTGATTTTCTGTTAATTTTTATTATGGAAGGCGGAATAGATGTTCAGCCACTCGGCGAAAGATAATTCTTGTTTATCGCCGGAATTTTCCTGATCGTAAAAATAATGGCGGCGTTCGCGCAGGCGGGCGTATTTATGCCAGTAAAGATCCAGGTCGTCGGCATCGACGATGCAGAAATGATCGGCCAGGGTTTGATAGGAATCCTCGCGAGTCCAAATGGGCGGTCGGCCGATCGCTGTCAAAAAATGGGCGGTAAATTTTTTTTCGCATAAAGGGAATTCGCCTTCTTTGATCGCCTCTCTTTTTCCGGCGGCAACTTTGGCGTTTTCGGCCGCTAAAGCGGCGGCGTATTCCGGAGTTTCCAGCGGGATATTCCAGTAAATAAGCATATCGTCGATCTGCCCGAAAACCAGCATATCGGAAATCTCGTGCAGCCGGTTGCGGAAAGTATCCAGGCTGATGCCGATAATTCTTTCTTTTTGCCCGTAACCGGGCGGAATGGGAAAAGATTTTTGCAGGTTGATGAAATATTCCAGACAGGAAGGGCTGTAAAATCGCTGATCGGTCCGGGTTTTCAGGGCATATTCCGCGCCCATCTCTTTGGCTCTTTTCATGCCGGCAGAAGATAAAATTATCTGGTAGTTGACGTTTCCTATCCCGCCATAAGCCGGTTTTTTGTTGATGATTATTTCCACGCCGAGTTTTTTTATTTGATCAAGATCTTCCGGATTTTCACCTTCTTGAGTGGAAAGAATAAAGATGGCGGCGGGAAAATTGCGGCGATAGATTTTCAGGGTTTCCCGGGTGAAATTTTTTTCCGCGAGGATCCGCCCCTGCATCACGATGGCGCAAGGCGGCAGAACGGAAAAAATTACCGGGTTCATTTTTACTTTTTCCGCGCTGATCGGGCGCAGCTGGTAAGTAAATAAAAAGCCGGATAGCTTCTCGGCTTGATAAATAATTTTTTTCCCCAGCTCCAGCAGATATTTTTTTATTGGCATAGCTTAGCAGTTTGGTTTTTTAAAATTTCATCCCACTTTTTATTTAGTTTTTCGTAAACTTCCCGGGCGTAGTGGTAGGGGAATTCGTCTTCTTTTTCCTTGGCGGAGATTTCCGTCTCTTCCAAATAAATATTTTTTATAAAAGGCTGATCGGCGGCGATTTTTTCCATTGTTTCCAAAATGGCGGCGCCGCGGGCGCGGTATTCCGGCCGCCGGTCAAAAAAGCAAGGATAATGGAGAAAAAAAACATTTTTTTCCGGATAGCGGCCGGCAAACCAGGCGAAAAAAGCGCGGTAATATTCTTCCAACAATTCCAAAGGCAAAGCGCCCTCGATTTTAAAATTATTTTTAAATTCTTCATTAATATCGAGATCGCCGAAGTGGCAGCAGAACGACCAGCCGCCCGCCAGGCTGGTAAATTTTTTGTCGGTCAATTCGGCGAAGGAATCCATCGCCAAGTATTTGATATTTTTGATCGCGAGCCAGGGCAGCTTTTCCTGCTGTTTCAGGTGTTCATAGATCGCCGGATCGCGGAAATATTTTTTGGCCAGGCGGCTTTGGGGGCGCGGTTTTCCCGCCAGCCATTCCAAAAAAAGATCAACCCGGACTTTTTGCTGATTGATGGCGATTATTTTTTCGCCGTTTTTCCGCCGCAGCCGCAGCAGGTCGTTTCCCAGGCAGGCATTGCGGCCAAGCACGGCGCGGTCTTTAACCAATGGCAAAACCAGCGCCATTTTTTTGGCGGCAGAGACGATCATCGGCGCCAGCCGTATTTTAAGAAACTTTTTTATTGCCGCCATCTTGCCTATTTTTATTGTCCAGGTAACTCAAATATTGGTTAAGATCCTCCGGCGTCCCCAGGCCGTGCATTTGTTCCGCGCTGATATTATAGATGCCGACATTATCGTCAGCCAAGATCATCTCGTTATAAACGGGGCAGACGTAGAATTCGTTATTGGTGCGAATATTTTTTTTGATCATCGCCTGCGCCCCGTCCACGAATTTTTTTCCGCTCTTGAAATAATAAATGCCCACGGTCGCGTTATTGGAAATCAAGCGTTTTTCCGCGGTTTCAATCACCTTGCCGTTTTTATCCGTCCGGGCGTAGCTCCATTTGGGGTGGGCGCAGGAGAAGGTCATGATCAAGCCGTCGATTCCGGGTTTTCGGCCCTTGGCGATAAAATCATTGATGTCGATCTCGATGAATTGGTCGGCATTGGCGATCAGCAAATCATCGACGTCGTTATTGATAAGCCGGCTGGCCAATAAGACCGCGCAGGCCGCTCCGCCGTGGTCGCCATCAACTTGGACTATTTCGAATTTATTTTTGGAAGCGTTTTGCAAAATATGATAAAGATCGTATTTTTCGCAATGCTCTTTTTGGCAGATGAAAATAAATTTGTGTTCGCATTTCGGGCGAAGATTATCGACCGCGACTTCAATCATGGTTTTTCCCTTGATATCGATCAGCGGTTTGGGAAAAGTGTATCCCGCCGCTTGAAATCTTGAGCCGCGGCCGGCCATGGGTATCACGATGTTCAGCATAAAATTTATTGATTATTTAGTTAGATATTTATCATTAGCGGCTCCCGGCATTTTGATGACGACGGTGTAGCCGGACCGCAGGCATTCAAAATCGGCCGGTTCGCCGGGCTCCAAGGAAACCACGTCGCCTTCGGTGATTGTCCGGCCGTTCATCGCGAAAACGCCGGAAGCGACAGCCGTGATTTCTTCGGCGATCCGGTGATAATGTTTTTGCTCCGCGTCGCCGGCTTGGTATTTCCGGAGGCAAAGTTCAAATTGATCGGTCTTGATGAGGCCGCCCTCAAAATTTCCGATGATCCAGCCGCGAATGAACTTGCTTAATTTAAAAATTTTCATCGGCAAAAAGTTTTTCAAATAAAGATAAATTTACATCATGGACGCCGCGCACTTCGTAAACTATCGCTCCGCTGGCGCGGGCCGCGGCGATGCCCGGCGCCGCGTCTTCGACAATGATCGCTTCCGGCGGTTTGATCCCCAGTCTTTTGAAAGCGGTCAGATAAATTTCCGGATGCGGCTTAGGATTGGCAATTTCATCGTTGCCGAGTATCAGGTCGAAATGCTCTTTTAAGAGCGCCGCTTCCAGCATCAAATGCAAAGTTTCTCTGATCGAATTGGAACAGCAGGCGAGTTTATAGCCCCGCTTTCTTAGATGCTTCAGCATGATTATTTTCGAATAATCAGGCGTGCAATATTTCGGGATTATTTCCTTGGTATGTTTTTGTTTTATCGCGTTGATGAAATCGCGCAGGCCGGCAGGCAGCCGGTTCATTTCTTCCAGCTTTTCCAATTTTTTTGAGGTCGGCAAGCCATTGAAAAAAGACTCGTGTTCTTCGCGCTTGATTTGCGCGCCGAATAAGCTCAGGGCATGGTTCAGAGCCTCGTAGTGGCCGTCCGGCATATTTACCAGCACGCCGTCCAGATCGAAGATGACAGCTTTTATTATCATAGTTTTAGCGGAAAAGCGGTTGTTTTTATATTTTTAGATTATCAATAATGGGTGGCAAAGTCAATCGTTTTTGACTTTCAGGAAAAAAAAGCAGAGAATTAAGAATAGCAACGATTATGGAGATTATTACTCATCGAGGATTAAATCCTTCCCGAAAAAATTATTTTCCCGAAAGCACCTGGGAGGCTTTTGCCGACCAGCTCTCGCGCGGCTATGGTTTGGAATTCGACGTTCAGCTGACGCTTGATAAAGAGTTGGTAATTTTTCACAGTCCCGATCTTTCGGCGATTTCGGGCGGTTCAGACAAAAGAAAATTGGCCGGATTAAGCGCGGCGGAAATAAAAGAATTGCGTTTTGCCGGCTGCCGTCTTTGTTTTTTGGAAGAATTAATCGCGGCGATCATGGCGAGCCAGGCGCCGTTAAGCGCTCTGCATCTTAAGGGGCAATATCAAACAGATGAAGTTTTGGAAATCTTGTCTCGTCAGCTGGCAGGATTCGATCCAACGCGGTTTATCATCTTTGACGTTAAAATTGCCACCGCTCGGAAATTAAAAGCCAAAAATTCCGCGTGGCAATTAGCGCCGTCTGTCGCCCACTCTTATGATATTAAGCGCTACAACCAGGCGGTGCACGGAACTTTGTATTCGCTTGATGAGGTTGCGGCCAATCGGGATATTTTTGACTGGGTTTGGCTGGACGAATGGGACAGATCCGATGCTTCAGGGAAAAAGATTTTTTACTCGCCGGATGTTTTCGCTTTTTGCCGCCGGAACGGTTTTAAGATCGGTCTGGTAACGCCGGAACTGCACGCCACTTCGCCCGGACTTTTGGGCGGCGAGGCGCATCCGGATGCCGCGACCAGGGAAAAATTATTCCGCCGGATCAGCGAGATCCTGGCGTTCGGTCCGGACTTGGTTTGCACCGATTATCCCGACGAAGTCAAAAAACTGACGACCTGCTAGGCTTGGAAAGAAAGAAATTTTAACACCGGAGACTGCCATTGCTTGAGCGGTCTCTTTTTTTCCGCGATTTTTAATAATCGTTTTAAATTAATCGATTGCCGCCATAGTCTGATCAGATTTTCCGCCGAATCCCATCTTCAGCGGCCGCCACTTGTCAAAAAAATTCGGGCTGATACAATTCATTATGATCCCAACTCCCTTGATTTAAGCCGCTAACAGTTTTTTATGAATCAAAAATATTTTAATTCGCGCTATACCTTCGATCGCTCCCGGAAGAAAGTTTGGCGGGCGATCAGCCAATATCTGCAACGCTATATCCCGGCGACGGCGGAAATTTTGGAGTTGGGAGCGGGCTATGGCGACCTGATCAACCAGATCAAAGCGCAAAAAAAATACGCCGCTGACATCAATCCGGAAGTCGCCAATTTTTGCTCCCCGGAAGTGAAATTCATCAACGCTCCTCTGGGCCGGATAAATTTAGCCGACAATTCGCTTGATGCCATCTTGGCCAGTAATTTGCTGGAGCATCTTAACGCCGGCGAGACGGACGCTTTATTCGATCAGGCCAATAGATTGCTGAAGACCGGCGGGAAAATAATTCTGATCCAGCCCAATATCCGTTATTGCTGCCGCGAATACTGGGATGATTTTACTCACGTCAAAGCCTACAGCGATGTCAGCTTGAAGGACCTGCTGGTTAGCCGGGGATTCAAGATCGTTAAAGTTGAAAAAAGATTTTTGCCTTTTAGCTTTAAATCGTTTTTGCCCAAATCGTATTGGCTGACCAAAATATACTTGATGCTTCCCTGGCGGCCAATGGCCAAGCAGATGTTAATCATCGCGGAAAAATAATTTATGTATCATGGTCAAAAAATAAGCCTGATCTTGCCGACCTATAATGAAAAAGATTCGATCAAAAAAGTCATCGGGGATTTTGAGCGCCTCGGGGTGGTGGACGAGATTCTGGTGATCAACAATAACGCCGCGGCCGGAACAACCGAGGAAGTGAAACAAACGACGGCGCGGGAAATTCCGGAACCGGTCCAGGGCTATGGCCAGGCTATCCGCCGCGGCTTGGCTGAAGCGAGCGGCGACTTGATCGTTGTTTGCGAACCGGACGACACTTTTTTGGCGGCCGATCTTTTTAAGTTTCTGGTTTTCTCCGAGGAGGTTGACGTTGTTTACGGCTCAAGAACAATAAGAAATTATATCTGGGAGGGAGCGAACATGGGCAGATTTTTACGCTGGGGCAATTGGTTTGTCGCCAAAATGATCGAAGTGTTATTCAATACCAATTATTTATCCGATGTCGGCTGCACTTTCCGGCTGATCAAGCGGACTGCTTTGGAAAAAATTTCGCCGTACCTGATGGTTAAATCCAATTTTTTCGGGCCGGAAATGATGATTCGGGGGTATTTGCTTCGCCTGAAATGCGTGCAGATCCCGATAAATTATAAGGACCGGGTCGGAAAAAGTTCGGTCACGGGGGATTTGAAAAAAGCCTTTACTTTGGGAATGAAGATGATATGTCTGATCATCGCCATGCGCTTGGGCATCGAAAATGCTTTAATAAGATATTTGGACCATCATGCTGAAAAGTAAACAATCGATTATTCTTCTGGCCGGCTTTATTTTGGGATTGGCGGCGCGCCTTTTTTTGCTGCGGTATCCGGCGATGCACGACATTGACGCTTATTCGACCTGGGGAAACAATGTTCTGTCCGCCGGTCTGGCGCATGGTTTTCGCGGCATATATTTTCCCATTCAATATCAGATCTTTGCTTTTTGTTCCTGGCTGGTAGAAATAACCGGCTGGGATGTTTCCGCGGTGTTTAAATTTATCAGCCTTTTCTTCGATGCCGGTAATTTTATTTTGCTGACGCTGATCCTGAAAAACCTGAAGTGCAATAAGCTATTTGCCCTTCTTTATTGGCTTCATCCCTGGTTTGTGGCTATTTTCACCGCCGGGTATATTGACTGCCAATTTGTCTTCTTTGTTTTATTGACCCTGTATATTTTGCTCCAGGGCAAGTCGCGGCGCAATTATTTCTGGGCGGGATTGCCTTTGGGAATCGCTTTTTTGATGAAGCCGCAAGCGCAGATGCTGATCTTCGCGGTGTTTATTTTCGCTTTAGTCGGGTATATCCGCCGGCGCAAATTCGACCAGTTTCTGATCTTGGCCGCGCCGGCTATTTTATTTCTCGGTTATGAGCTTTATTTTTCTTTCAGCCTTTTCGCCACCATGGGGTTTAAGGCGATTATTCTGTTGCCGCGCAAATATTTGGCGATCCAAGGAGTGATGGCGGTGCTGACCGGGAATATGCTGAATATCTGGTATCCGATCGCTTATTTCATGAAGCAACCGGGAGCGCCGATCTATAGCGTGGGC
>JAQTUZ010000023.1:0-8045 GCA_028707065.1 Patescibacteria group bacterium
GATAATTCTGATCGGCTTGCTTATTTCAACCGCCCCCGGCAAAAAATAATGGCCTGCCGCGGACACCACTTGCCATTCTTGCCGATCAATATCCCATAAAATAAATTCACTGTCAGAAATTTGAGAAATAACCAGGCCGGTCAACCTGCCTTCTTCGGGCGCGTTCCAAAAAGCGATCGGCTGATTGAAAACTTGCGGGTAAAGCGGCCAGCGCTCGCCCAAGAGATCATCAATCAAGCGGCCGGCGCCCAATTGAAAAAATATCGCGCCTAAAATAAAACTCGCGAGGATCGAGGCAACCGCTACTGCCGCCACGGAATAACGGTAGCCGCGGCCGGTATGCTTAAAATTATAATATAAAACAAAGATGAAAAAAGCCAAAAAGATCAGCCAGAAATAAGGCAAAGTAAAGAAGATGAATTTAAACAAACTGCCGTCCATTTTTTGGTAAATCTCCAGGCTGTTATCGCATAAAAAATAAATGATGACCGAAGTGGCCAAGCCGCCGATAACGAGCGACAGCGATCCCGCCCCCCAAACCACGTATTCTTTAAGCAAAAAAGCCCAGCGCGGCTTGGGCGCGATCTTTTCTTCTTTTATTTTTTCGAGCAGTTTCGGCCCGAATTCCTGATTGATTTCATCCATAAAGTTTTTTAAATTCGGCGATAAATTCTTTTTTAGCCCGATTCATCAGCGAAGCTACGGTACCCATGGGTTTTTTAATGATATCTGATATTTCCCGATAGCTTTTTTCTTCCATGAATTTCAAGATGATTATTTCCCGGCACTCTTTCCTGATCCGCCGCAAAACCGCGGAAATTTTTTCCTGAAGCAGCGCGGCGTCGATCTTCTGATTGATATTAAAATCGCCCGCGATGCTTTCGGTCACCGTCTCGTCCAAAGAGACGGCTTGATGCTGGGGCCGAGCCCGTTTTTTGCGATAAGCGCTGATCACTTCGTTGTGCGCGATGCGGAAGATCCAGGAAGAAAATTTCAAATCAAGGCTGAAATCATTCAAATTCAGATAAACCTTCAAAAAAACTTCCTGCAAAATGTCCTCGGCGTCTTCCGCGCTCGCATCGGTTATCTTCCTGATGTAGCCGTAAAGCTTATCTTTATACCGATTGACAATATACAAAAAATTATCCCGGTCGGAGAGCGCCAGTTTAACCAATTGCTCATCAGTTTGCTCTCGCTGATCGAGAATTTTTGTCATGAACACTGGGTTATTCCTTAATAAGTAATTACGCAATTAACCCTGATTTTCTTCAGTAAAACCGGAATAAAAAGACGGCCGCGATCAGCAAAGCAAGGCCAATCCGATACCACAAGAATAAAGAGAAGTCGTTTTTTTTAAGATAGCCGAGCAGGAATTTGATCGCCGCCAGGCCGAAAACCGCGGCCGCGATCACCCCCAGCCAAAAAGACAAATTCAGATCGTCTTTGACGATCTTGGGCAATTCCAGCAAAAACGCGCCGACGATCGCGGGCGTGCCGAGCAAAAAAGAAAAGCGCGCCGCCTCGGCTCTGCCGAGGCCGATCAAACGGCTGCCGGTCAAAGTAATACCAGCGCGGGAAACTCCGGGGATCAAGGCGATCGACTGAAACAGCCCGACGATAAAAGCTTTGCCATAAGTCATTGCCTCCGGCGCCAAATCAGTTTTGGCTTTTTTATCGGTAAACCAAAGCAGCCAGCCGAAAAAAGCAAAATTAAAAGCAACGAAAAGAACCGAGCGGATATCTCCCGCGTATTTGTCGATCAGCAGGCCGATGATCGCGGCCGGAATGGAAGCAATGATTATTTGCCATAAAAAATTTCGCGGATACGGCCAGGCAGCTTCGCTGACCAAAGTGGATTTCTTGGTAAAGCCGTTCTTAATTATTATCAACCAATCTTTCCCGAAATAAACCAAGAGCGCCACGACCGTGCCGGCGTGTAAAGCCACGTCGAAAACAACCCCCTGATAATTCCAGCCGAAAAAATACGGGATCAAAACCAGATGGCCGGAAGAAGAGATGGGCAGGAATTCGGTCAGACCTTGGACTGCCCCTAAGATTATTGCATGTAAGCTGCTGAGCATAATTTTTAAAACTAATTTTTTTATAACGATTATAAACAAATTAGTTAACTAGTTAATTGGTTAATTAGTTGTAATATACCGGGCTCCCGTTTGCTATAAAACTAATTAACTAATCAACCAATTAACTAATTACTAATCAACTAATTGTTCAGCTGGTCAATGTCGGCTTGATATTTTTCCGCCGTGGCGATGACATTGTCGCCGTAAAAGCGGAAAGCGGAATTGGTCGAGCCGCAAAAATATTTCATCGCCGCCGCCCATTCGCCCGATCGATTTGTTCCGCCGTCAGCGGCCAATTTAAGCGAAGCGGCCAAGAACGCGTCGCGAATATCCCAAGGATCGGCCGCGCTGCCGGTGATCGCCGTGATCTTGCCGCGATAGCCCATCCAAGTGGAAGGAATGAATTGCGCCGGGCCCATCGCTCCGCCCCAGCCGATCTGCTTGCCGCTCTTATCTTTCATCGGACAGGACACCGGCGTAATATCAGGATTGCGGCCCAGCTCTTTGGTGATCGTTAAAAACGGCTGCTGATCGCGCTCCGGCTTCATTACCACCTTCCAGCTTTTGGAAGGCGGGTCGCCTTCGCGGTTGCAAGTGCCGACATTTTTTCCCAAATTTGATTCCTGCGTCAAGATCGCCAAGAGCATGGCCGGACGCACGCCGGTTTGTTTGGACGCCCAAGTCGCGACCTCGACGGCTTGGCCGAAAGTGATCTGTTTGCTGACTTCGATCAAGCTGTAAATCCTATTTTTGATGATCGCCGCCTGCGCCTTGCTTTGCTTTAACATATCCTGATAATTTTCTTCTTTGCCTTTGGTTTGCGCCAGCAAGGAATTTTGATCCTGCAAATTCACCGCCAGCTGATCTTTTTGCAAGCTGACGATCTGCACGTAATTTTGCTCCTCAGCCTGCTTAGCCGCCAATTGTTCTTTGGTGTTCTGCAAATCCCGATCGGCAATTTTCAACGATTGCAAGATCTGGCCCAGGCCTTCGCCGATGACTTCGAAGCCGCGCAGCTTATCATAAAAATTGGAAATATTTTGGGAAGAAACCAGAATATCCAGCGAGGAATAGCGATCCAATTTCCACATCTGTTTGATGATCAAGGCCAGCTGATCCTTTAACACGGAAATTTTATTTTCATTGGCCTGGCTATCGGCCTGATTCTGCAAGATCTGCACCTGGGAATCTTCCAAACGCAAAGTCATCTCTTTGATCTGCAAGGTCAATTGCGCCTGTTTGATCTTCAATTGTTTTATTTTATTGGCCAAAGTATTTTTCTGCGCGCCGATCTTGGTCAGATCTTTCTGGTATTGATTTATCTGCGCTTCGATATCGCTCAATTGCTTTTGCAAGGCCGCCCGTTGCGCGTTCACATCCTGAAGCTGTTGCGCGTACGGATCCGCGGTTTGGGCCGAAATTTTCGAGCCAAACAAAAAACACGGCAAGAGCAAAAGTAAAAAAAGCCAAAAAAATAGGTATTTCTTCGTCATAGCTTCATTATATCATTAATAATTGCCAAATAAAAAAGCCCTAATCAATAGAGCCTAAGCTAAGATTGATAATTCGCGGACAACCCGCCCCGCCGCCATAACACACCCCGTCCGCTCTGGGCGGACACCCCTCTTAATAGAGGGGAATTATCTGATCAGCCGATAAGACAGCCAGATGCCGATGACGCCGCCCAAGAATCCGCACAAAACCGAAGCGTAGGAAAAAGCGCCAGCGCCGAAAAGAGTCGGCAGATATCCCCCGATCACCGAACCGATAACCATGCCGATCATCACGACTTTTTTATCCATAGCCTTGTCTTAACACAAAAATACTTATTCCGAAAAAATTCTATTTGAACGAATCAAGCTTCTTAATGATCCCGTTAATGGCATCGACCTCGACCAGATCGCCGGTTTTTAAAACCTTGGTGGCGATCTTCGTCCCGATGACGCAAGGTTTTTTCATTTCCCGGGCAATGATCGCCGCGTGGCAGGTAACGCCTCCTTCATCAGTGATGAAAGCTGCCGATTTTTTCATGGCCGGCAAATATTCCGGAGTGGTCATGGAAGTTACCAAAATTTCACCTTTTCTGATATCTCCGATCTCTTTTTTGATCATGATCAATCGCACTCGCCCGCGGGCCAAACCCCGAAAAGCCGCTTGCCCTTTAAAATCTTGAATCTTTTCCAGCGAACTAAAATCGTAGCTGTAACCTGATTTAGCCAAAATTCTTTGGGCTTTAGCCGGCCGGCCGCCGGTTAAGAAAACCCCCCGCCGGGAACAGATAAAACCCGCTTTTCTTTTTTTCAATTCTTTGACGTCAGGTTTCTCCCCTTTTTCCAAAAAAGCTAAAAATTCTTTCTCGGTAATAAAATCAGTTAATGACTTAACTGATGATAACTTAGCCGCCACGGCCTCCATGATCAAAGCGCATAGCTCCCGGCCCTGGGGCAAAGTTTTTTCCGATATTTGGCGCGCCTTGACGGCTAATTTCACTTCGCGGCTGAATGATTTATTAAGCGCGGGCTTGTCTTCCAGCCAGATCGGCAGCCATTTCATCACCACGAACGGCCCAAAATGTTTTGCCATATAACCGCAATAAGTTTGATAAATATCGACGATCTCCCCGCGGCTGATTTTTTTGCTTAATTTCTTTCTGGCGCCGCTGAAAAAAGAAAAAAATTCCCGGGTCAAAGAAACAAATTTTTGATACTCGGCGGGAAACCAGTTCGCGTCTTGTTTTATTTTCTTCAAAACAAAATTTAAAAACTTCCCGTAATGTTCCTCCCGCAAAAGAATGACGTCGGAATATTTATCATGAAAATAAAAAATCAGATCGCTATACGACCAGCCCAGCCAGCGCTTCAGGCCGCCGAGCAAGCCGATCTCCCAGGCGCGCATGTCGATCGCGGTCATGTCCCGGGAAAGAATTTTTTCTATCTTTTTCATAATGTTATATCCGGTTACCGAACAGTTAAAGAGATATGTTAAAATTCAATTAATATTATAGCTTAGTTTCTGATATTTTTACCATAGGGCCGACAAGGCGGCAAAAAATAAAGCAGGGCATTGAGAGGCCCTGCTTTATTGATTTATCTTCAATTATCTTTTAGAAATCAGCTATCACGGCGGCGCTGACATTGATTATTCGGCGGTCGCGGTATTGATATAATTCCTGCAAGCTGTGGATGTATTGCTTCTTGCCGTTGACGATCACATAAATTTTGTGATCCGGGCCGCGGAGCAAAGTTCCGTCGGCGTAGATTTTAACCCCCAAAACTTGTCCGAAATTCTGCCGGTATTGCTTGATGAGCGCGTCGCTGACATTATGGATTTCGCGGCCGCGATAAGCTTGCAGAGCGGCGAGATCCGGGATCAGCTTGATCGCTTGTCCGGGCATAACCACGTAGATCTTGCCTTCCGGAGCGCGCAACAGAGTGCCCACGGCATAAATTTTCAATCCCAAAACTTGTCCGCAAACTTCGCTGCGTCCTTGCTGTTCATTGAGAGTCAAGGAACAATTGATCGGCGTCTTGTCGATCACGTCGCGAGTTTTGATGCCATTGATGCAATCTCCCCAAGCGCTGTAAGTGACAGTAGCGCAAGGGATGGAATTTATCGGATAGGTGTCGGCGGAAACGGCGTTAACGCCGAATAAATTGTTGTCTCCAGCCAAGCTGGAAAAAGCAATCGCCAAAGCAATGATGCTTCCCATTAAAATTTTTCCTTTCATAATAATTTTGCCTAATTTTATCAGGGGACTATCGCCGAATGCCGTTTTGGCCTAAATCTTCATATTTTGGTAAATTTTTTAAAGAATGTTTCGGCTGATATAACCATATCACCCTCAATATTCTTTAAAAAATTTCCTCAAAATCTGAATGATTTATGCTCAAAGAGCATTCGGCGACAGCCCCCGTTTTTAGACAATTTAATTTAATATTTTAAATAACACTTTATTATATACCATAAACCGATAAATTGTCAAGTCTTGATTTGTCCCCTCCACGGGAGGGGTGGCTCGCTTCCCCTCTCGGGAGGGGTGGCCGCGCCTCGCGGCCGGGGTGGGTTGGCGAGACAGGGAGGATTATAATAAATTCGTCCCCTCCCCGGGAGGGGACATTTTTAAAATAAAGCAGGGCCATTGACCGGCCCTGCTTTATTTTTATATCGTTTGCCCCGCCGCAGTTTCCACATCAAGACTGCACTGAGGGGCCGAGAAAACTTTTATCTAATAAGCCGCGATAACATCGGCGCTCACGTTATAAATTATGCGTCCGCGATATTGCCATAATTCTTTCAAGCTGGAGATGTAATTCTTTTTGCCGTTGATCAGCACGTAAATTTTCATGTCCGGCCCGCGGAGCAAAGTTCCGTCCGGATAAATCTTCACTCCCAAAATCTGTTTATACTGGGCGATGATTTCATAGCTGACATTGAAGATTTCACGGCCGCGATATTGCCATAATTCTTTCAAGCTGGAAATATATTTAACCGTGCTGGTGGAAGTAACAACATAAATTCTTTTGTCCGGAGTGCGCAATAACGAACCGACCGCGTAAACTTTCGCGCCCAAAACCTGGCCGCCGGCGGTAAGAGCCGCGCCGCAAGCCTGTGTTCGAACCGCTTGCTGACCGGCGCTCAAAGTACAGAATTTAGGAGCCTGGCTTAAGACATCGCGATATTGGATTCCATTGACGCAACTTCCCCAATCGCCGTAAACAACGCCGGTGCAAGGAGTGGCCACGAAAGATGAGCTGCCTCCTCCGCTGGGAGAAGCCGGAGCCTGATATTCTTTAACGATCACAGTTCGAATTATTTGGTCAGCTTCATTGCCGGCCGCGTCAGAACAATCGTATTTAATTATGTAAGTTCCGGCAGTATTAGTATCGACTGTTCCGCTAATCACGGGTTGAATAGCGCCATCAACGGCATCCTTGCAGCTGGCGCCCTGCTCGGTATAAGTCGTGCCAAATCCCCGGATGATCGACGGCTCGCCAATCAGAGTAATGACCGGCGGAACAGTATCTTTAACAATGACAAAGAAAGATGAGGTGGCGGTATTTTCATGATTGTCGGAAGCTGAACAATTGACGGTCGTTGTCCCCAACGGGAAAGTTGAACCGGAAGCCGGCTTGCAGACAACCGCGACCCCGCCGTCAACCTCGTCGATAGCGGACGGCAATCTATAATTCACTGTCGCACCGCTAGCCGAAGCCGCTTCGGCCGTAATATTTTCGTGAGCGCTGATGACCGGAGGGGTGATATCATCAGCCACGGTCACGTTCACGCCCGCCTTCAGATCGGTCGGAGAAACACCCTCGGGCAATGCTAAAGTTCCGGTGAAAGCATAAATTCCAGCAACATTGCCATTATAAACCGGCAAGCCGCCATCCCAAGTGACCGGCAATAACTGAGCGGTTTCATTATTACTTAAAATGACACTGACGGTTATCGGCAAACCAACAGCTTCGAGAGCGGTGCCGTTAGCGACATTGATGTCATCGATAGGAGCTATGGAAATAACGGTGATGGGAATTGCCATGAAACTCACGGCAATCGTATGGTCAGAAGTTACATCGGAAAAAATATAAGAATTCATCGCTCCTTGAGAAACTCCATCCGCAAACACGTCGGAAACCATATAACCTTCTTCGGGAATAAAATCAAAATCTTGTTCACTGCCTTCAGTTACCGAAACCGAACCGGAAGGACTGATAGAGCCATAGTCACCGGCCGAGGCGATAATAGCATAAGTGTTAGGGGTCGGTATTTGGCTATCTTGAAAAGCGCTTACGGCGCCGGTCAGCGTGCTAACCGCGGCATCAACTTCTGATTGAGCTTGAGTTTCAGTCACGGCTTGAGCAACGGCGATGGCGGCGTTCAAAGTGTCCACGGAATCTTGAGTATATTGGCCGGGAGCTTCACCGACGACAGCGGCAGAGACCGCGGCTTGCGCAACGCCAATCT
>JAQTUZ010000023.1:8145-15876 GCA_028707065.1 Patescibacteria group bacterium
TGGCGGCGTTCAAAGTGTCCACGGAATCTTGAGTATATTGGCCGGGAGCTTCGCCGACGACAGCGGCAGAAACCGCGGCTTGCGCAACGCCAATCTCGGCGGTAAGAGCGGAAAGATCGGAAGGTCCAATAGCAACATTAAGTTTGCCGGTCGTCGCCGCAAAATAAGTATTGTCTTTATGAGCCGCGTTTGAGGTGGTAGACCCCCAAGTTCCGGAAAATTTATTGGCGCCCCCCAGTGTCAAGCTGTTTACGTTTATATTAAGTCCCGTACCAATACTAGCTATTGCCGTCCCGCTAATAGATAAATTATTGCCGACTGTAGTACCAGTCACTATGGATTTCGCGCCACTGCCGGAAAGTATTAAGTTGTTATAAGTAAAGTTTCCAACCGTCTGTGCGCCTACCGCATTATATTCTACTGTTCCGGTATTTGGCGTAAATGTGCCAGTACTAGAAGTCAAAAATGCGCCACCCAATCTTAAAAGCCCAGCGCCCGTAAATGTGATTGAGGCGCTACCATTACTACCAGATTGAGTAATGTTGCCAGTAACCGTAACAGTTCCCGTGGAAATTGTTAAAAAATGTCTTTGAGTATTGCCACCGTTTGTAAAAGCAATGCTTCCGGCATTTAAATTACCAGCACCAACAGCCATAGTATTGGTATGACCGCTGTTTGCTCTAGGAATCGTAATGCTTCCTGAAACCGTCAGTATCTTTCCGGAATTTATGCTTACTAAAGCCGATGAACCATTATCTGACGGGAAGGCCAGAGAAGCGCAGTTGTAATTATCATCAACGGTTACAGTGTCACCACTATCGATATTAACATTGTCGCCAGAGAACGGAACTACTTGCGCCGTAAAAGACTTACCACTTTGAGTTCGGGTTGAATTCGCCGTTAAGGTTAAATGAGTATTATCAATAATAGAGGCAACGGTACGTGTAATGCCAGGACCGGTTGTTATAATAGTGCTGCCAACGGCAAGCTCCGTTGTAAATGAAGTACCGGTTCCTGTAACTGCCGCGGAGCCACTATTATAAGCAATGGTTCCGGTTCTATTAACTGGTGCCCAAGTACTAACTGCGCTCCAGTTGCCGGTTTGCGTGCTGTTTATGGTTGCCGCTAAGGCATTGTTGGCCACAAAAAAACCGCCCATTAAAATGGCAGCGGCCAGCGCGAAAATCAGTTTGCTTGAAAGCAATTGACTTTTTAATTTTGGCGCGAGATTCATATTTTTAAAATTAAATAGCCATTCGATTTTTAAGAGCCGAAATGGCTTTATATTAAATAAATTTATTAAATAATTTCCATGAACGACAGTGCTATACTATTACCACACTTAACCTCTTTTAGCAATATTGACAATAATCGTTAAAATAATTATTCCAAACAGACAAGATTCTGCCTTCTTATAATTTCTAAATTATTTTATATTTTTACCGTAAAAAAGAGGTAGCGAATTTTTTAATTTTCACTACCCGCTTATTATCCCGTATTCACGTTTGAAGCCGAACACTTGGCGATATATAATATCGCTATAGGGAAAACCAGAAACATTACGAACACATCAAAAAGGCAAGTATTTTGCCAGTCTCCAGAAAACCCTTATTAAAAACGATCCTTTGAAATTACAATTTTAAAAAAAGCGCAACCACTTGGTCGCGCTTTGCTTGCCAGCCCATGTTTATCAGGGCAAGCTATTTCTTTTTTCCAGGGCAATATCAACTAAACTTACACTGTCCATCGCCGACTTATCCGCATATGAAGACGGGTTGTTTATAATATCATAAACAAGATTAATAAATTCATCATGATCTCTTTTCGCCAGCAAATCTAATGATTGACTGTTTTCAGCGGCTTTGTTTAAGTGCGGTGATTCAATAATATATCGCAGGTAAAACGGTTCCACTGAATCCGGATTCACCGCGCTTGAAAACATAATGGCTAAATAAGCCCAATCAATCGCCTTCGCATATTTTGCGCTATCTATGTTTGAATTTATAAACTCAAACATTCTTTTGGAGATGCCATTTTCAGATGCTCCCCTGATGTTATAACGATTCATATGCCAATAACCGGAAGCGAAGCGGCTAACGGTTGTTGTTACCCAGCCAGCCGAGTCTAGCGCAAGATATTCCTCCAATAGAACAAGCTCTTCTTGGATTGATCTGTCTGAACATAGAACGCCTCGGGGGAAATTTCCAACTGTTAAAGGTTTCGGTATTTCACCCTTCATGCCAAAAATATAAGCATTGATGATAAAGCTGCCATTCACGGTAGTAATTTCTACCGCTATATCGGTTCTCCCCTCGTCAAAATACATGAGCGCCTGTTTGCCGGTATCAGAAAGTAAAGAATTATTTTTCCAATAGCTAATCGTTTTGATTCGATCAGTCTCTCGGACACTGCGCGGTCTTTTGTCTTTGATGGTAAAAATAGTTTTCATACCGACGATGACTCCTACTTCTGCGCCTTCGCCGATATCATAGTAATTAGTCGTTTTTACCAAAATACTAAAATCACTGGAAATATCACCGGAATAAAAGGTATGTTCAACCGGCGCTACTGGATTTTTCGAACAACTGATGAACAAAAACAATAATACGACAATTGATGCTTTCATTTTTTCACCTCTTCTTTATATTGTTAATTGTAATGAACAAGTATCAGCGACAGGCCCTTTTAGTGTTTTAAACAAAAAATTGGCAATATTTACCATTGTAATCGAGGAAGGCTTCCCCTAACCCCTCCTCTGGCAGGAGGGGAATAAAAATATAACACAAAAATAATAAAAAAGCAAGCAAAAGTCAAGCTCAAAAGCTTGACCAGGGGAACTCTGGCTTATCGGCCCCGTTCGGAACTAAGGAGCCGAAATGGCTTTATATTAAATAAATTTATTAAAAAAACTTGACAGACGACGTGAAGATACTATATAGCGCAGACACCGACTTTCGACAATCTTGACAAAAGTTAAGAAAAATTTTAGAAAACAATCAACAAAACTAAAAGACAGACCAAGCCGGCGCCGGACGCGATTAAGTGCGGGTGCTGTTTTTTTATTTCGATGAAAATGTTGAGCAAGAGAGAAATGATCGCCAGAAGCAAGATTATTTTGAAATAGAGCGAGCTGATGTCGAAGATAGTTTGCAAAGCCTCGTTCGGATTATTTTTGAAGAAAAAATATTGCTCTAAGGGGCTGACTTGGCGGGGCTGGATATTTTGCTGGTTGATATCGGAAACGACGGTTGAGCCGGCAGTATCGGTGGCGGCGATGGCGGCGGGAGCTTGGGTTGGTTGATTTTGAGTGGAAGCGGCGACAACGGCCGAGCCGGTCCATTTGTCCGGCTGGGTTTGATCTTTTTGCAAGGCAATCTGGGTGTCGCCCAAAACCGCCGTGGCGGCGGCCGTGCCGGTGGCCAGATAGGCTTCAACTTTTATGGCCTGTTCGTTTTTGACCGGAGTTTTTACCAAAACAACATTGGTTTTTTGCTGGTCAACGACCGGACTGACGGTTTTTTTGGTCGGGATTACCGATTTCTTTTCCGAACTGGCGGGCTTAGCCGCTGTTCCGACTTTTTTGGGAGCTTGCGCTAAGGCGTAAACGGCGCTGGAAGGCGCGGCAAAATATTGCGCGACTAAATTAGTGTCCGTCCCCTTGAATTTACCTTCAACCATGCTGACGCCGATCTCGGAAAAATCCTGATCGATAATATTGGCGTAATGCGTCGGGCTATCCTGCCAGGCGGCCATAACATCGGCAGGAGTTGAAAAGCCCATGGCCAAATTTTCTCCGGCCACGGCGTATTTATAGCCGGCTTGAGCCAGCCAATAATCCAATCCTTTGTTCTCCGGGCTAATGTGGGCGAAATATTGTTTGAGCATCATATCTTGCGCTTTGGCATAGGCGGCCTGATCTAATTTTTGATTTTCTTTGAGCGCGGTCAGATTTAAATTTTTTCTGATATCGTTGGTGAGCGAAATAATTTTCCGGCTCTGCTCCAGCGCGAGGTCCGGCGTCAGCCAGGCGCTTAAAGGAAAAAATACGGCAAAAACAACCACGATCGCTTTGATGGCGATCACGGAAACGGCGTGAAAAATAATTCTTTTGGGATGAAGCGAATGGGGCTGGTAATTATTGCCCTGGTGCGGAATAAAAAAATCCTTGAGCTTGCCCGGCCCGAGAGGATTTCGGCCTAAGGATACTTCATCGCCGTCATTCATTCCGTCGCCGTCGGTGTCAGGATCGTGCGGATCAGTGCCGTAAACATTGATCTCTTCCCAATCGCTCAAACCGTCGCCGTCCGAGTCCTTGTCGCTATGTTGTTCGATTTTCTCTTTCGCCATAATTAATTTTTCTTAGGAAACTAAATGGTAACATTTTTTCAGACATTAGTCAATATCTTAGCGCCCTGTTATCCGGCGGTAAAATTAGAGGCATTTCACTGTAAAATTTTAGCAAGATTTTAGCTAAAGCGGGGCTTGATCGCCCCGCTGTTTTTATGCTGATCCCTGCCAATCAAAATCACCCAAGATCAATTAAATCTAATCATCCCTTTGAACTTCGCTGTATTTTTTTCAAATCAAACGCCTTTTTATTTCAAGCGGATCTTCCGGATTTAGAACTTGAACATATCCGAAAATTGGCCGATGAGCGGCAAAGGCTGTTCTTTGCCCGACACCGCGTTGCTGATGCCGATGATCAGCAAGACCAAAAGTCCCAGGCTTAAGAGCCAATTGATCGACATCCAAAAATAGAACGGCATAATCCAATCCACCACGTTTATCAGCACCGCTAATAGAAACAAGGCCAATCCTTGCTTGGTGTGATACTTCACGAACGAATCTTTCTTGGCGTCACCGGTCAAAAGCGGAATGAAAAAAATGATATAGGCAATGACCGCCATCGCCGTATTCTTGCCGCTGCCTGAGGCGGGTGCGTTTTGCGGAGCGGGAGCGTTTTGTCCCGCTGGTGTGTTTTGTTCCATAGAAATTAAATTAAAAAATTAAATATATGAATAAATTGATTAAAATTATTGGCTGGTGTTCATAGTACTGGCGCTCACGGTCTGTCCGCCAATTTCAAAACCAAAGGAGTACGTGGCGGTTTCGTCGCTGCCGGCCATTATAGTGGCGGTTTTATCCGAGATGCCGCTTTGGATAATCGGCAAGCCCTTATCGGTGAGCGCCTTGTTAAGTTCGCCCAAGTCCGCTCCCGTCGTCAGGCGGGCGATTGTGAATTCCATTGAGCTGGCGATGAAGTTATCGGCACCATAATTGTTGGAGTAAAAAGAAGTCAATTTGGTTTTGCCAAACGCCTTTTCTATAATACTTTTTGCTTCCTCAACCGCGGCCTTAGAATTAGCGTCATAAGTCGGCATTTCTTCGGTGGCGTTATATTTATCTTGCGGAGTTTTCGCGGCTTCCTTGGCCGCATCATTTTTTTCTTGTAACGCGTCTTGCGCCGCCTGCTGGGCGATCTGTTTGGCTACTTGCTCCGATACTTTGCCTCCGGTCAAGCCGCCCAATAAACCGGCATCAACGCCATACATGCTTTTTAAAATCTGGTTAGCAAGCTGCTGCTGGCGCCAGCGATTGTAGCCGTAGATCAAACCGCCCAGAACCACGACAGCGATCACCACGATCACGATTGTTTTTGTTTTTTTGTCCATATTTTTAGGGATTGCCAGCAAATGTTTTTAAGCACATTCAACAGCAACCGCGCTTAATTAATTTTTATTTGCAGCAAACTCCGCTCACCGCTCTTTTGCAAGTAAACCATTTAAACGGACCGCACTTGTATTTTTCCGTTCCTCCCGGGCAATCTTTCTCTCCTTCCGACGTGAGACCCGCTGGGCATGTTTTTATACTGCAAGAACACACCGGCTTCGGTTTGGGCTGACAGCAGACAGTTTCTTTTTCTTTACAACATTTAAATAGATTCCATAATCCGCATTTAGTACAAACTTTCTCCAGAGCGCAAGTGCCGGTGATTTGATCGGCATAGTCCGGACAAGCCGCGAGCGAGCAAAACCCGAAACAATTGGTAACAATCTTGACCGGCGGCGTGCCGACCGGACAGCCGGAGCATAAACTTTTGCAGCGATATTTTTCCCAAAAAGAGCTGCTGTCGGTCACTCTATAGCAAGTATCGCAGGTGAATAAACCGCATTTGTCCGTGTCCCAGCCGGGCGGCGGAGCATATTCCTCGGAAATCGGCTTGCCATCGTCTAAAACGCAATTATTCTTCTTCAGCGTTTCTAAGCGAGTCTTAAAATCCCGGTATTGCAAAATCAGCGCCGTGTCGCTATCCGTCCATAAATTTTCGTCTTTAGCAACAAGCGCCTCTAATCTTTTCATCATCTCCCTGTTATAGACGTTATATTCCGCCACGGTAACTCCGAATTCTCCGAAAATCCGGTTTAATTCATATTTAGTGAAAGAGAGCGATATCCGGTCCAGGCAGCGGATGCGCGCGGTTGTTTCAAACCAGATGGCATCGGTCATTGCGGCCGTTGAGCTGGCAATGTCCGGCGCCTTTTTTTTGCCAACGCCTGCCACCCGGCAATTATTTTTCTTCAAATCCTCGTAATCTTTTTTTGTTTTTTCGGAAAAAATATCCACGTTATAATTTTCAAATTTGCTCGTATCTAATTTGCCCGACATCATTTGCAGATAAAACGCCACGTATTCTTCGCCCGTCACGCCATAAGGAGCAACGATCTCGGCCAGCTGCTCTTCGCTGAGCTTTTTGTCGCTTATTTGCTTGGTTTCCATCAAACAAGACCATTGAGAGCTTATCTTCAGCCAAATATCCGGGTTCATTTTCCCCACCGGCATTTTCAACATTCGATCCATATTCTGCCTTTGTTCTTCGGTTATTTCAGGTAAAACGGGAAAACTGCCAGCCGCTCCGCCGGAATAAGCCATGCCATTTTCCGCATATTTTTTTTGCAGCTCCGCGTAATATTGATTATAATCGATGCTGGCATCGCCTAGAGCGGGCGCGGATTCGGCTTTAGCGGCATTCCGCGCGATCGCCGGGAGAAAAAAAACGGGAACTGCCAGGACGGCCAGAATAATTAAAATCTTAGCGAACTTGTTTTTCATAATTTTTTATTTATTAAAAAATAAATCAATAGGTCACGTCTAAAAACGCCTTGTCGAGATTGTTTACGGAAAAAGTCATCACCAGGAAATAACCCGGCTTATACATCGTCAATTGTTTTATCCCTTCATCCTGCGTCTTATAGCCCAAGCCTTCCAGATATTTTTTCACCGCCACCACATCTTCTTTGGTGACAACCCGGCTGAACACATAGCTCAGCATCGCTCCGCCCATATTATCGATCATTTTAACTTTATTATCATAAAGCTGGTTCAAGATCGGCAGCAATTCATTGTGGATGGTCCGGCTCTTGTCGTTGATCAACTGAGCCGGGACCGCCCTTTCAAAATTCATTTGCGGCCAAGTTTTTGCCGCCGTTCCCGGGAGGGTTGAATTTTGCAGCGGAGTATCAGAGGCGGAAATCACCGGCGCCAACGGACAGGAGGTTGTCTTGGAGCTGGCGAACGCGGCATAAATAATAGTTTTTGCTTTTTTATAAAGAGAAAATTCCGGTTTCCGATTGGTTAAGGCAAGCGGGTAAGCGGCCACTTGCGCGCTCAAATTATTAGAAACAGCATAGGGCGTCATCATTTCCGTGGCAATTTTGCCATTATAATTCGCGA
>JAQTUZ010000024.1 GCA_028707065.1 Patescibacteria group bacterium
GGGAGATATCCAAAGTTTCTTCGCAGGTTTTTTTCAAGAATTCACGGTCATGGGAAATTATCAAAAAGCTGCCTTTATAGGATTGCAGATAATTCTGCAAGAGCAATAAAGTGCTTAAGTCCAGATAGTTGGTCGGCTCGTCTAAAAGAAATAAATTCGGGTTAGCCAAAAGCATCGCCGTTATTTTCAGGCGCATCCGCCAGCCGCCGGACAAGCCTTTTGCTTTCTGATTAAGTTTTTCTTCGTCCAGCTGAAATTTCGAAGCCAATTTTCTGATCGTCCAAACTTCTTGCTCGCACGAGCGTTTCAGGTATTCCAGCGCGCTTTCAGTTTCATTAAAATCATCTTCTTGTTTCAAGTAGCCGATCCGCGCTTCGGTGCCGATGATTATTTTTCCTTCATCCGCTTCTTCTTCGCCGGTCAAAATCCGAAACAGCGTTGATTTGCCCGCGCCGTTGCGGCCGACGACGCCGATCTTCTGCCGCGACTGTACAGCAAAAGTCAGGCCAGAGAAAATTTTCTGGCCTGAATATGTTTTGCTCAAATTCGTGGCTTGAAGGAGTATGGGCATTGCCTTATATTTTTCCTTTGGTTGAAGGAATAAATCCTTTTAAGCTCGGATTTTTTTCGATTGCGGCGCGCAGGGCGCGGCCAAAAGCTTTGAAGATCGCTTCGGCCCGGTGGTGCTCGTTTTTTCCGTAGCGCAAATTGATATGGATATTGCAGCCAAGATTATTAGCCAGCGCGCGGAAAAATTCTTCCAAGACTTCAGTCGGCAGTTCGCCGATCTTTTCGCGCTTGAATTTCGCGTTCCAAACCAAAAATGGCCGGCCGCTCAAATCTATCGCTGCTTCGGCCAGGGTTTCGTCCATCGGCAAAGTGAAGCCATAGCGTTCCAATCCTTTTTTATCTCCCAGAGCTTTTTTGATGGCCAATCCAAGGGTTATGCCAACATCCTCGATTAAATGGTGTTCATCGACTTCCAAATCGCCCTTAGCTTTGATTTTCAGATCCAATAGCGCGTTATAAGCCAAAAGCGTTAAAAGATGGTCGAACATCCCCAGTCCCGTTTTGATTTCAGTTTTGCCTTTGCCGCGCAAAGCCAGCCAAATTTCAATTTTAGTCTCTTTGGTTTTGCGTAAAAGATAAATAGTTTTACTTTTCATAGTTATTGATAAAATTTAACTCTTTACTGATGGTATTTTCAATGTCGTTAATCATGATTCCTTCCAGAATTTTTGGTTGCGGTAATTTTAATTCAAGCATTTGAACGATAGCTTCGCGGTTGCGGGCAAGATGTGCTGGAACATGAATTTCGCCTTGGCTTTCACCGCTGACATGCAAATGATTCAGCCGGACTCCCATTGTTTCGATGAATTTTTTAGCCAGTTCCATAGTCGGATCATGCTCAAAAGCATGCTGCAGATCCAAAACAAAACCAAAATCGCACTTTTTTTTCAATTCTTCAAAATCTTCCGGGCATATTCCGAATTTTTTCCGCTTATCAGTATTTTCCAGTAAAAAGGGGAGTCCGGATCGCTTTAAGATTTCAAAATCGTCGATAAGATGCGGATGAAGAACTATTCCCTTGATCGGTAGCTTGGCGCGGATTGTTTTGAGTTTTTCAATGATTTTTTCCGTTTCCGGGCTGACAGAATAATTTATTTCTTTCCACGGGGCATGGATCGAGATAAAATCGAATTTCTTCGCGGCGCTTATCAGTTCCTTGGTTATCTCAGTATTAAAAAATTCCGCCGGCGTCGCGAAACTTAATTCAATGGCGTTGGCGCCGCAAGAATGATATAGTTCGGCTATTTCGCTCATCGGCATTTTTGAGCGATACAGGCATCCGGTGCTGAAACCGACTGGTCCATTGGTTTTTTTAGGTTCTTTATTTTTCATCATTAATTTATTTGGGCAAAGAGCACTACGTAATTTTTTCCATAGGCCTTGGCGCATTTCGGACAAGTGGTATAAGAGAAATATAATTTTTTTATTTCTTTGCCCTTGCTTTTGACATATCCTTCCATTTCTTTGGCCCATTTGCCGGCATTCTGATACGGCCCCTCGAAAACTTTGGTGAGAAAAGTGCCTGAAAGCGCGGCCATTTGCGCGCCCGTGACATCCTTGGCAACATCGATATAAATATCCGCGCCCCAGAGTGATTTTTCATCGGTGAGCATTAATTGGTGCGGAGCTTTGGCGCCGGCCTTTTCGATCAAAGTTAAATTTTTGACTACCTTTGCCCCGAAGTTAAGGGGAATGTGCAAAAAGCTGGTGACATGGTCTTTGACGAAAATTTTGTTCTGCCAGGTAATTTCCTTATCCTGCCATGGCTCGGGATTGAACGGCTCGCAGCAGCCGGTCGGCTTGATTGTTTGGTTGTCCATAGTTTTATTATTTTAATTTTAAATTTTTTTGTCATCCTGAGCGCCGCGCGAAGGATCTATTATCCGAGACGTTATTTACTTGTCCTTAAGAATTAGAAAAAAATTATAGAAATTAATCGATAAAAATTTTGGCTTAGCAAATTTTAAGTTCCTGCAAGATAGATCCTTCGCCAGGGGCTCAGGATGACAAAGAAAAGGGATTGTTGGCGTCATTTTGCGGCAGAGTCCCTTTTAGGAGACTCTGCCGGAGCCAAAAATTAACCGACTCTTCCCCGATTTTTAATGGCGCTTAAATGTTCCCTTGCTCCATCCCCGTGCCATTTCCGTTGATCCCGTCATAAACCCGAACCCCGTTATTCCGTCCTTCATCGATTCCTCCATTATTTTTTTCAAATTCGGTGATAAGTTTGCTAAAGACTTCGCTAGCTCCTTCTCTTGTTTCTGCTCCAACGAAATCTCTTTTTCCTCTGTAGATTTTTTTAACATAATTTTTAAGTCAATTTTTTTATTAATTAATTTTTCTAACTTATCAAAAATAATTCCCGCAATATTTTTTTCGTTATCCTTATATAAAGTTTTAAATTGGGAGTCATTATCTTCAAGTATCCTCTTTATTTCTTGCGCAGTTTATGCAGCTACGGGTGCCGCGGGGCTACGCCACTAAGGCACTTCCTGGGAAATTATCTAATAAGTCTTAACAAAACATAGATAGCGGCAACTATTATAAGTATAACCCCTGTATTTTTCCAAAAATTTAATTGTTTCCACGCGCTTATGTTATTTGTTATATGATTTTCAAATTTTTCAGACAATATCTTTAAAAAATAATTAATTGGATAACCGTAAATAATGGGCGTGCCTAAAACATCGTTGGACTGCCAAATAAAATAGACTAAATTATTTTTGTGTCTCCAAGGAATTGCATACCATTCCCAAATTTGTGTTGCTAGATTTTTACGATTTAAGTTTTTGTACATATTTTCTATCCCCTTGATTGTTGTACCTTTTTGCCAATTTGTTAATTCAGTCGGAACTTTATATTCTTCTAACAGTTTTTCAATTAGCAGAATTTCTTCAAAATAATCTTTTTGAACGTCTTTGTTGTTATTCGGAGAGGGTATGCCATAATCAGACATTAATCTTTCAGAATAATCTGGCGCGGAAAATTCACGAAGGCATGCTGTGGTTAGAGGATAAGAAGAATGATTGGAAAAACGAAATTGACCGTCCTCTAATTTTGCAATCATCACATCGATAAGTGGGCCGAAATTTTTTAAATTTAATGATTTGTTTGTTTTCATGATGTTGTTGTTTGGCACCGTCAGAGTCTCTCGTTAGGTGACGCTGACGCGGTTAGTTCAAGAGCCCCTTTTAGAAGACTCTGCCGGAGCCAAAATTTCTTTGATTGGCTTAATATTTAGAAATTTATATAAACTTGGACGAATCCATTTAAATAACGTATCCAAATAACCCGATATTTGCTCATTGTTACCTCGAGCCATCTCTATCCAATGTTTACGCCCAGCTTCAAAAGACTCCTCTTTTCTTTTTTCAAATTTCGCTAAAAGCTCTGGCTTGCGTTCTTGGTTCAAAATTGCATTAAATGCGGGATTTAAAAATATTTTCAAAGCTTCATGTGCATTTTCCGCCTTAAGCAGATCCCCGTCAAAAAATCTCATCCCTTGATGGTGGTGGGGATTACGGTTTTTTGATACCTCTGTAAATACTTCCTCCGTCTTATCTACCCCTGCTTTAAAAAAAATATTTATCTCATTTTTATTGGTTGCTATCTTTTTAATATCATTTTTTATCTTGTCAAGCAAAACTTTAATTTTATTTTTAAGTATGGTCATGTCTTGAAGATATGCGTGAATATGATGATTGAGCGCTTCAAATTTTTCTATCTTTTCAGTGGATGGATAAAATTCTTCGAAATATAATACATATTTCAGTGTTTTTTGCCAAAAATACCTAACATTAGAAAATAATTCTATATACCTTTTTATTATTTTCCTATCTACTCGTGAAACATTGATAAGGCGCGAATACTTTTCTAAAAGCATTTGCGGGTCTTGATAAACAGCGAGGTCTGCCATAATCTCTTCAACAGCGTGCTGTTTATCTATCATAATAGTTTTAGTTGTTTGTGTTTGTTCCTCCATACAACCTTATTCTATAACGTTAGTTCCGTCACGGTCTCGCCTCGGACTGCGATGGAATGACTGGCAATCCAGTTAGAGTCCGCTAATCGCGAGACTGTTGTGGGGTCAAAAATAGAATTATTTATTTTCTAATTTGTAATTATTTTATTTTTTATGGGGCCGGACAAAATCGGTTGCAAATTTTGCAAAAATTGCGTCACCAATTAGGTCGGGTGGTTCTTCGCTATAATTTTCAAGTGTTTTATCAACTTTATTAAATAATTCGACTAGTTCTTTTGATTTTTTTCTATTAAACACGTTAAGCATCGCTTGCGCTGCAGGTTTCAATTTTTCTTTGTCGGTTTTTGTGAAAGACGGGTTTTTTTCTTCATGGCTTATCATTTCTTCAAGTAGAGATTCCAAGTCAGCCACTTTTCGCTCTATTATAAATTTTCGCGCCTCATTTTCTCCCATGTTTAAAATTTCCTCGTATACCGGATACTTTTTGGGCTGACTTTTAAAACTTCCTTTCAAAATTAAATTATGCTTTTTCCAGCCAAATGTATAAAAAATTAGTATAGCGGGTATTAAAAATAACAAAACTACTGGAATATCAAATTGCGAATAGGATTCAAGTGCAGGGGATATGTCAAAAAGCCAGAAAATTATTCCAAATACCCAAAGGGTGATAAGCTGACCTTTTGTTATGCCGTATATTTTCATAAGAGATTAAATTTTAAAATTAAATAATTAGTAATTTAAAATTGAAAAAGCTGGATTCCCGCCTGCACGGGAATGACGAAATAAAAAAGGATGTTAGACACTAAGTACCTGATTGACTAATTAACTAATCAACCGAGCCACTATTTCCTGCACCTTTTTCGGGTTGGCCTTTCCCTTGGTTTCCGCCATAACCTTGCCAACTAAAAACTGGGCGACCGTGGTCTTGCCGGCTTTGTATTGGGCGACCTGGTCGGGGTTGGCCGCGAGGACGGAATTGACGACGGCTTCAAGCATAACTGTGTCGTCCATCTGCTGGAGGCCGAGATCGTCCATAATATTGGTCGGGTCGCCGCCTTTCTCATACATTACGCCTAAGATTGTTTGCGCGGCAGAAGAATTTATCTTGTCTTGATAGACTAAGGTCATCAGCTCGGCAAAGTTTTCCGCAGTGATCTTAATATCGCGGATGGTCTGGTTATTGGCGTTCAAGTGCTTGAACAATTCAGAAATCAGCCAGTTGGAAGTCAATTTGGATAATTTATTTTTCTGCCGTTCCCAGGTATCGCCGGTGGAATCAATCCATTCTTCAAGTTCGGAAACGACATGCTCGGCATAATCAGCCAAAGGCTTATCGGAAATCAAAATTTCGGCTGTGGTGCCGTCAAAGCCGTATTCGCTCATCAGGCGAACCTTTTTTTCGCTCGGCAATTCGATCAGCTTGGCTTTTATCTCATCGATCATCGCGCTGGTGAATTTCAGCGGGGGAATATCCGGTTCGGGGAAGTAGCGATAATCGGCCGAAGTTTCCTTGAAGCGCTGATGGACGGTCTTGCCGGAATTTTCGTCCCAGCCGCGGGTTTCTTGGCGCAGACCTTCCCCAGAACCACCCCTAGCCCCTCCTTCGGAAGGAGGGGAACTTAGAACTTTTTTCTGGCGTTCAATTTCATACAAGATGGCTTTTTCGACGGCGCGGAAAGAATTGATATTTTTTATTTCAATTTTGGGATTTAACTTGTAATCGCCGACCGGTTTGATCAAGCCGTCTTCATAAACCCATTTGCCTTTTTCCTGAAGGGAAATATTGGCCTCGCAGCGCATTTCGCCCTGTTCCATATCGGCCGAGGAAACATCAAGATAGCGCAAAACCTGCTGGTAGCGCTGGCAGAATTTTTTGGCCATTTCCGCGGTATGGATGACCGGCTCGGTAACTAATTCGACCAACGGCGTGCCGGCGCGGTTCAAATCGACCAAGGAATAATCCTTGCCGGCCAGATGCATTGATTTGCCCGTATCTTCTTCGAGATGAATGCGCGTAATGGCGATATTTTCCCCGTCAATATTCAGATGGCCGTCATAGCAGAAAGGCAATTCGAATTGCGAGATCTGATAGCCCTTGGGAAGATCGGGATAAAAATAATTCTTGCGGTCGAATTTGGAAAGCTCATTGATCTTGCAATGCAAACCAAGACCAAGAAGGATCGTCCATTCGATCGCTTGCTGGTTGGGGTAGGGAAGCGTGCCGGGGTGCCCCAGGCAGATCGGGCAGGTTTTGGTATTCGGTTCCGCGCCCCTGGCATTATTATCGCAGCGGCAGAACATTTTTGATTTGGTTTTGAGCTCGGCGTGGATCTCCATGCCGATTATCACATCGTAGTCCATATAGATAAGTTAAAAGTTAAAAGTGAAAAGTTAAAAATAACTATCGATTTCCGCCCTCGCCGTGCAACACGTTTCTAGTCTTTCGGTCCCTGATCTTTGCAATATTATTTTGAGCTATTTCTTCAAGCGACATTCCAAGTTCGGCAGTGATTTGGGAAAGATACCAGAGCGTGTCGCCGAGTTCGATGGCAATCGCCGTTTTGTCTTGGGGTGAAATTAAACTGCTCTTATCGCGGACAATTTTTTTGAAGATTTCGGCAACCTCGCCGCTTTCGCCGCATAATCCCAGGACTGGATAAATATAATTATTGCCGAGATTAGGATAAATGGCGGTCTGGCGTGATTTTTCCTGGTATTCTTGAAAAGTCATAAAGGCTTTCGATTAAATAGGTTATATCTAATTTTAACTCTTGGCGGGGTAAAAATCAAGCGAAGATTTGATAATTTTTATCGCCGGAATATTAAAAAACCGCACTTATTTATGTGCGGTTTTGACAGCGGGAATAATAATTGTTTCGGCCAAAATGATATAAATACCCAGGCAAACGAAAGTGACCAACTCATTAAAGACCATGATAATCGGGCCTTTCATTAGGAAAAAATGCATCAGCAAAGATCCGAAAAGCATAGTCAAAATTAACGCCGCAACCCAGACGGATAGCTGCCACAACCTGATCGCTGGTGATTGTTTTTTGAATCTCGGGCGGAGAAATTTGTTTTTCAACATCATTCCGGTCATAATGACCGCGCCGATAGCAACCAGGGCTATTTTATCGTAGCCAATCTTAGCTAAAGGCATTTTTTCCACAAAATAATGCCAGAAAATCGCGGCGCTAGACAACCAAACAATCAAAAAAATAAAGCCGAAAATCAAGAATTTTGGGCGCTGGCTGGCGGTAAGATGTTCCATTTTTTCTCCTTAATAAAAGGGCGAGTGATGAAGTTTAATTATATTACCGCATCTATTTTTTTTTGCAAGTCTTTCAAGCTGCTTTCGTTAATAACCGGGTAATCAGCCATGGCGATCGGGCCGCCTTTTTCGATATTTTCTATTTCCGAATAATCGCGGGTCTTGAATTCGGCAAAATTCTTCATCGGCCGCTCGTTCTTTCTGGCTTTTAGCCGCTTGAAGCGGATGGCGGGGGAGGCGATAGCGGCAACGACTTTGAATTTATCGCCGAATTTTTCTTTGAATATTTTATACTCCGACCAGCTGTATAAGCTTTCAACTATCACACCCTGATTTTTTTTCAAGAGCGCGGTGATTTTCGGCAAGGATAATTTCGCATAAGCGCCCATCCCGCCGTTTTCGCGGCGGATCTGTTCGCGGGCTTTTTTCTCATTGGCATAATTGACTGGAATTTTTCTTTTTTTCATCCATTCGAAAGTAATTGCGCCAAGATAAACCACCGGCCAATTTAATTTCTTGACCAGATATTTTACCACCTCGCTTTTGCCTGAACCAGCCATCCCTACAACAGATAATATTAGCTTATTTTTCATAATTATTGATAATTATTTCCGCTAGGTATTGACAATTAGTTTTAATTGTGATACTATTAGACTACGATTACAGATTGAACTTTTCTTAAGTTGGCCAGTGTCAAACACAGCAAAATGAATTTACAACAAAAACTGGCAAACGCGCCGTGACGACATCCGCCTTTGGCGGAACCCTGATTGCTTGCAAGCCGTCTTCAAGGCCTGCAAAACAATCAGGGAGCTCGTCGCGGATCCATTTTGAGCGGACACCGGAAAGGACAACCAAATGTTCTAACCATCATCGTCCGCTCGTAATGCACGTAGCGTCGCACCAGTGCTATACCGCACGATTTTTGCTTCACAACTCTCAAGGAGTTGCGTAAGCTAATTCGTTGCGGAAGGCATCTCGAGGGTAGCTGGAATGCCACCATTAGCCATTCTTAGGGAATGGACCGAGATCGCGCGGGACGAAGAAGCACTACACGCTCGTGCTTACACAAGGGGGTGGGGAATACGATCATCGTATTTCTCCACCCCTTTTTTTATGCGCAAGCCGCCAGAGGCTATCCCGCACCTTTTGAGAAGAATATTTTTTTAAAAAGCATAAAATTATCGTCACCTAAAAATCCAGTAAAAACGCAATATTCAAAAGGTGCGGGAGACGCCGAGTGGCGGATCGCATAACCCCGCCCAGCTTTTTAAATTTAAGCAAAACTATTTCATTATAATACTAATTTTTGAAGAAAATTTTTTAACAAGCTTGGGCGGGGTAACTTTTTTTGGATATCTATTTTTTAAGTTCGGCAAATTTAAATTTAATCCCGTTTTCTTCTTTTAACTCACCATCTGAAATGATTTTGAATTCGGAATAGTCAGGGAAAAAAGTATCGGCTTCCGGCGCGTCATCAACTAAAGTTAGATATAGTTTATCGGCATAAGGCAAAAATTGCTTGTAGATCGACGCGCCGCCGATAATAAACACCTCTTCCGGGGTGTTTTTATATTTTTCCGCGATCGCCTTAAGGTCAAAAGAAATCTCGCAGCCCGGAGCTTGCAAATTTTTATCCAAAGTCAAAACAATATTTCTTCGACCCGGCAATGGCTTGATGAAAAGCGAATGATAGGTCGTCTCGCCCATAATCACGGTTTTGCCGCGCGTGGTTTCGACAAAATGCTTCATATCGCCTTTCAAATCCCAAAGCAATCTGTTCTTAAAGCCGATCTCTCGGTTGCGCCCGACAGCGCAGATCATGGAAATCATTAGTGATTGGTTAATTAGTATATTAGTTAATTAGTTTACTGCTCGAATCATATAAACCATTATAATGATTTTAATGGTTAACCTTACAACTGATTGACTAATCAACTAATTGACTAGTTAATTATCTATTTTAATTTTTTCTCAAAATAATACATTTCCTTGCCCATGTCGAGCTGGTGCTTGGCGCAGAAACTACGCATTATTTTATTATCAGCTTGAGTAATACCGGCAACCGCATTGATTTTTTTCTTCTTTAATATTTTTTCGCAAGCTTGATAAAGCTGGCCACCGATCCCTTTACGCCTATAACCCGAGACAATAGCGATATCAGTAAGATGCGAAAATTTTTTCTTCAAATATATTTCCAAGGTTATTACGCCGATAATCTCCTTGCCGTCAACAGCAACTAAAACACAATTTTCCCGCGTGTCGCGGATGCAATCGGTTACATAATTTTTGGTATATTCCGCGTCAACGTGATGCCGGGAGCCTTGCAGTTCCGGCGTCTGGCGCAAAATTTTAAGAATTTTGTCGCTGTCGCTGATCTTTGCCTTTCTGATTTTAAGCATAATTATTTTTTATAATTTTTTGGCCTTCTCTAAAAGTTCGTTGAAGTATCTTTTCCCCGCAGTTGTTTTAATAAAAGGAATTCGGTCGCGAGGTAAAATTTCATTGATAAATCTTAAGCGATTTTTTTTATCAAAACTTGGCGGACAATTTTCCCAGTCGATTTGCCCCAACCCGTCAGCTTCCAAAATTAATTGGCGATCGGGTTCGGTAATATTTTTGTGTTTATCGTGGTTGGCGATTAAATAGCAAATTCTTTTTAATTCTTCCGGGGTGAAATATTTCAGGCCGGAGAGAAAATTCAAAGCGTTTCCCGCGCCTTGTTCGGCATGTCCTTTTTTAGCATCCATCACTTCATCTAAACCATAGGATTTGCCTAGATTTTCATAGCCGGTATCATGAAAATAGATGGCAGGAATTAAAATTCGCTCATCGCCACCTTCGGCCGCAATCAATTTTTTCATCCATTTCACCGCGCACAAAGTATGCCGGGTATCCCAATTTGTCCGGCCGACCGAAGTCAGCCTGATCATTTCCTCTTTAATTTTTTCCTCTATTTTTGCATCAAGTTGCATGATATTTCTTTCCCGGGAAACAAAAAAATAAATTTGAAATCTCTTTTTTCTGCTCTCTGCTCTCCGAGCTGATTTAAAATCCCCCGATGTTGGCGATTTCCGCCTTGATCGCCGGATGAGGATTATAATCAATTATTTCAATGTCTTCATATTTGAAGTCGTCGATATTTTTTATGGCCGGATTAAGTTTAATTTTCGGCAATGGTTTTGGGTCGCGGGAAAGCTGCAGCTTGGCTTGCTTGAAATGGTTGGAATAAAGATGAACGTCGCCAAAAGTATGCACGAATTCGCCCGGTTCCAATCCGGTAACTTGGGCGACCATCAAAAGTAATAAGGCATAACCGGCAATATTAAAGGGTACGCCCAAAAAAGTATCGGCACTTCGCTGATAAAGTCCAAGGTTGAGACGGTTGCCGTGGGTGACAGCGAATTGATAGGTCGTGTGACAAAACGGCGGAACCTCGTTTTTATTTTTTTCCGAGGCCATAGTATAAATAAAATCCGGATTCCAAGCTGAGACCACGTATGATTTACGGAATGGTTTATTTTTTAAGCCTTCAATGCACCAGCCAAGCTGATCGATCTCCCGGCCGTCGGAAGCCGGCCAGCGCCGCCACATCCGGCCGTAAATAGTTATCAGGTCGCCCCATTTTTTAACAAAAGGGTCATCAGCCGGCAAAGATTTTATTTTGGCGATAAAGTCGGCTTGCGATAAATCGTCTTTCGGGGCGTTAGTCAGACAATACTTATGATATTTTTTCCAAGCCCATTCATCCCAGATATGCACGTCGCGATCCGCTAAGTATTTAATATTGGAATCGCCGCTCAAAAACCAGATCAATTCTTCAAAAATTCCGCGGGCAAAAACTTTTTTGGTGGTAAGCAAGGGGAAACCCCGGGAAAGATCAAACCGGATCTGCCGGCCGAAAACCGAGCGGATATAAGGCGGCTCTTCGCCTTTTTTCTTGTATTCAGCCAAAACTTCGGGCGTAAAGAACAGCTCTTTGTCTGTGCCGTTAGCCATAATGTCTTTGATCAAGTCGAGATATTGCTGTTCGGGATGCATATTAGTTAATTGGTTAATTAGTTAATTAGTTTTATAGTTAATTTATAAATTAGTTGAAAATTATTCAACTAATTAACCAATTAACTAATTAACTAAAATTTATATTTGAGTTTCTTTCTTATCCGCCGAAACACGGCCTCCTTGCCACTGGCCTTTGTATTGATTGCCGGAGCCTAAGACTTCGTGGAAGGTGATATGGGCGACGCGGGCGCCGAAGGATATTTTTATGTTAGATTGGCCTAAATTGCAGACGCCGAAAGTCAACTCGCCGGAATAGCCGGGCTGGACGATGCCGTTGAACATCCCGATTCCGGAGCGGAACATGGTGGTGCGGGGGAAAATAATGCCGGAAAGATTGGTAGGCAGATTAACTTTTTCCATGGTCTTGATCAGGTAATATTTGCCGGGTGCGAAAATAAAAGCGTCTTCGTTATCGCCGGGTAACACACCCCGGCGCTCCGCGCCACCCCTCTCGAGAGGGGACTTTCCGGCTTGCCCCCCTCCTTTCGAAGGAGGGGTTTGGGGGTGGTTTGCTTTAGCGACGAGTTTGGCAACCGGAGTTTGGCGTTCTTCGACGCCTAAGAATCCGTCGCCTTCAAGTTCGTAAACCTCGCCCAAGCGCAGATCAAAACCCGCGCCCTCCGGATTATTCATTTCCCGGTCGCACAATCCTTCAACCAGTTTGATCTCCTTAACGAGTTTATGCAGTTCTTTTATTCCTAGTATCATAGTCTATAATTATTATTATCTTTTTTGTCATCCTGAGTCGGAAGCCGCCGTGGCTGACGACGAAGGATCTATTTTTCAAGAAGCCCTTAATTTCTCACTAGAAAATTTTGATCAAATAAATTCTCCATTCCTGCAAAACAGATCCTTCGCGCGGCGCTCAGGATGACAAAATTAGTGTTTTATAAATTCAAAACCCTTTAGAATTACAGCTCGCATTTTTGCGGTCATCTTAAGTTTTTTGACCTGATTTTTAGTCGCCCAAAGATATTTATCATGTTCATCGCTCAAAATGATTTTATTATTAAGCGGTTGGCAAAGATATTGGATATCAATGCGATGCACTCCTTTCCAAATGTACGAAAATGTCGTATAGGGCTGTATAATTTTGATTTTTAATCCTGTTTCTTCTTTAACCTCTCTTTTTAAAGCGTCTTCGGTGTCTTCGCCGAATTCAACGCCGCCGCCCGGGATTTCCCAATTTTCCGGAAATGGACTTTCGGTTTTTGATCTTTTTAACATCAAAACTTTGCCAGCGCTATGGATAAAAGCGCTTGTGCCAACTTTCTGAAGTTTTGACATAAAAATTTTTAATTTTTCCCGAGGCGAGCTCGGGATGCCGACTTTACGTCGGCATAATTTTTAATTTTTCATTGATTTTGGTGCAGTCGATGTCGCAAAAGATCGGGCCCTCGTATTTGCGCATTTTGATGCCGCGGCTTTTGGCCAAGTCGGCGGATTCGGTTTCTTCTTCTTTGGCTTCGCCTCCGGTTTGGAGCCGTTCATATTTTTGCAGATAGACGATCTCTTTGATGCCGGCGTTATTGAGCACTTTCATGCAATCGTAGCAGGGGAATAATACCGAATACATCGTCGCGCCTCTTAGGCGGGTGGTATCTTGCGCATTGACCACCGCATTGACTTCGGCATGGGCGCCGCGGCAGCGTTTTAATTTTTTGGTTGCCGGGTCGCCATCGATCTTG
Organism: Patescibacteria group bacterium; assembly: GCA_028707065.1. NCBI lineage: Bacteria > Patescibacteria group bacterium. The sequence goes on from JAQTUZ010000024.1 coordinate 13,574, forward strand.
GCGCAGCCGATTTCGATGCAATGGATATCGCCTTCGGTCGGCCCATTGAATCCGGTGGAAACCACGCGGTGATTTTTATCGACGCAAACCGCGCCTGCTTCGTGAAATTTGCAAGCCGTGCGTTTGGAAAGCATGATCGCCAGATTCATAAACATCTCGTCCCAGCTCAATCTTTTTTTTCGCGGATTTTTTTTGAAGTCCGTCATATATTTAAAATTAAAACAATAAATTACCTTGTAACCTGTCGGGCAATAAAAGGGGCTCTCATAAAGATCCCCTTGTTATTTTATCAAGATTTTCAGATAAAAACAAATTATTTCGCCTCGGCTTTTACCGGCGGCACGGCGGTGTTCTGTCCGGATAATTGCAGATAGACCGCGGCAGAGGCGACCATTGTTATTGGAATTGCTACCAATATTCCGACGAAAAGCGCGATAAATCCCAAGATCATTATTCCCATTAAGATCAGGACGAAAAGTATCAATTGCCATTTTACGCCCAGGGTGGCCTTAGAGCTCAACTCGAGCGATTCGACGATGCCGCTATTCTTATCCACGATAAAGTATTGGGTGAACATGAATCTTAAGGCGAAATAGGTCGAAACCACCGCTCCGGCGATCCCCAAAAGTCCAAGGATTATTTGGACGATGTTAAGCGCCATGCTCGAGGGAAAGAAAAAGGTGATGCCGAAGGCGATCAGCGGGATAAGAACCGGGGCCATGGTGATCAGGCCGACCAATAATCCGGCCACGAAACTTTTGCCGATCAAATTGCCGCAGGAGAACAGATCGGCGAATTTCGGCTTATTGCCCTTGGCGAATTCCAAAGCAATCTTGATAAAACCCAAACTGATGAGAATATTGATGATGAAAAAAGCAACATACAATACCCAGGTAAAGATAGTGGACAAGTTTGTTTCTTGGTTGAGCGCAAACTGTTCGATGAAACTTTCTCCGAAATTGATCAGAAATAAGAGCAAGATCATCCCGACGTAGAAAAGCAGATTTTTAGTCACTATTTGCCAGCCGATTTTAACAGCTGCGTCTAAATTGATGGTTTTGTCTGACATATTTTTATCATTATAATTATATGTTTATTTTATCAAATTAATCAGTTTTAGACAAACACAACAAAAAAGCCCCGCGCCATTCTTTTGAAACATTTCAAAAGAATGGCGCGGGGCTTTAAGAAAAAACTATTATGCGATTTGGATCTTTACGCCGGGCCCCATAGAAGTGCAGACGGTGGCATTCTTGATGAAAATACCTTTGGAGCTTGACGGTTTGGCTTTTTTGACAATATCAAACAAGGCGTTGAAATTTTCGATCAGCTTGGCATCGGTAAAGGATTTGCGGCCGATGGTGATATGCAAGTTGCCGGTATCATCGTTTTTGAAACTTAATTTGCCTTTCTTGAATTCGGCGATCGCTTTGATCGGATCCGGAGTAACCGTGTCGTTCTTCGGCGAAGGCATTAAGCCGCGCGTGCCGAGAATTTTAGCGATCACGCCCAATTTTCTCATCACTGACGGTTCGTCAATGGCCC